>DAOTTR010000674.1:0-1679 GCA_034437715.1 Caldilineaceae bacterium | reverse complement strand
CTGGGCTCGATATAGGTACCTTCCGGCCATTCGTTGAAACTTGTGATGATAATCCAGTTGGGCTGGCTACCAATCGCGGCCTGCCACGACCGTTCATAGTACGCGCCGCCCTCACGATCTTTGGCAAAGCCATTGCTGGGGCGCACGCGTACATCGTTGTAGCCCGGCATCACCGTTGCCACCCAGTATTTGTACGAGCCAAAATCTTGCCGCGCTTGGGCTACCCAGCGCGCAAATTTTTGATTGATCGCACCCAAGTCCGAAGGTGGATTCCATGTGTTGCTATAGAGATGATGGCCGTCAAACACCGACAGATAAGCCGTGTTGACACCTTCGGAAATCCAAGTGCTACCATAGCCAGGATCGACCTGATTGCGGATGGCGCGCCAGGTGTCAACTCCATAGATCGTCGGACGCCAGAAAAAGATGACTGGTCGCCCATCCACACGCAAATAGGCCGGGTGATTGGCATGTACACCCAGCGCATGGCGCAGCGCCCCGGTAATGGCATCGGTGCCACCCATAAAGGGTGAATCCGTCTCAAAGAGAATGCCAATCTTAAAATTGCGCGCAGCGGCTTCTTCGAGCAACGCGGCCAAATTGGGTTCCGTTTGATTATCGCCACCCGGTCCATACCATGCGACCAAAAATGCATCAATGCCGGCGGCTTTGGCCTGATCAATATGGCGGCCCATGGCCCCCCGATCGCGACTAACGTAGTTCTGCGCCGGTAAATCGCTCAACTGGTCATAGCTCCAGGTGTTCTCATCGAACCATGTGTAGTAAAATGCCAATACAAGGGGATCACTGCTGCTTTGGATGTGGGGTGTTTGCAGTGCAACGCTGTAGACTGGCGTATGACTGAAGAGAGTGCAGCAGAGAAGACCAATACAACCGAGGAGACGGCCCCACGCGGGGAATCGGCGTGTGCCGCGCTGGTTTTGCAACCCAATGCTATTTATTGTCATGTCATTGATTTCATTATTCAACAATGTTGCTTTAGCTGTGTAAAAACAAGATGACGCTCCAGTAGAATAGGCTAAATCCTAACATGGGGGGTGGCATCGGACAAATTTCAATGACAAATAATCAATCACCAATGACGAATGAGTAACGGAAAAACCTTTTACCTTACCTTGTGCATAATCGTGGTACTTGTCATAAGTGCCTGTCGTGGACAGACTGTTGCTACGCCTACCCAGCCGCCACCGACCAGCGTTGTGGCGACGGCGACGGCTGTGGCGACCCCGGCACCTCCCCTGGCTTCCCTCATTGACAACGAATTGCTCGGCGCATCAGGCGTCACTGCCGCCTGTGATCATCCACCGGAAGCACAATTGACGTGTACGGATGAAGCAACCAAGCCGGTGCTAGCCGTCGGGGTGACGGCCAGTACCTATGCGCGCTGGTCGCTGCGCCTTGATCGCGCCGCCACGGCGCTGACCGGTGATGAAACGCTCTATATCACGGCGCAGCAGACGGGCAAGCTCACGCCGAATCTCTATCTGGTGGAAAGTGGCGGGCGACGCGTAGCCGTGGCGTTGGCGCGCTTTGGGTTGCGCGAAGGCAGCAACCAATTGATGATCCCGCTGCGTGAGATCCGTGACGAAGCGGGCAACTGGCCTGCCTTTGCCGATGTGCGCGAACTCCAACTGGTCTTTGAGTGGGCAGATATGACT
>DAOTTR010000673.1:0-6692 GCA_034437715.1 Caldilineaceae bacterium | reverse complement strand
TGCCGGTGGTACGCCCGAAGCGGTTCGTCATGAGATCAATGGGCTGGTTGTGCCGCCCGACGATCCGCAGGCCCTGGCCGACGCGATTGCCCGCTATATGCGAGATCCAACGCTCTATGAACGGGTGGGTGCGCAGGCCGCCGCCGAAGTACAGAGCCGCTGGAGTTTTGATGCGTACATCGACCGGCTCGAACGGGTCTATGGCGCCATTGTGCAAGGGCATCAGCCCAACGCACCAATTACGATTGATCACTTGTTGCCAACTCAATAACCATATCCTCAGCCAGTTTTTGGCTTTTCCAGCGTAGGGAAGCGAGCCGGATCGTGAATTTCAAAGGGGGGAAACCTGGGCGGATAACGGTTTATGCGCTGCTAGCAGCAACATGGCTCTTGATTGGGTTAGCGCAATTTGGTTGGTTTGTAGCCTGGCCCGCGGTGTTGCCCTTTTTGTTGGTTGCGCTACTCGCAGGTGCTTGCGCATGGTGGCAGTTACCGGCCATCGATCGCGGGATGATTGCCGCGCTTGTCGTCCTTGGCTTTCTGCTCTATACACCGCCGTCTGAACATCTGCCGCTTTTTGGTGATGCCGCCGTTTACCCCAATGAGGGGGCCTATTTGGCCCGCACCGGCGGCAACCGTGGCATCTATGCGCCATTGGCCGCGCTTTCGCCAGCCGCACGCGCCCCCTTCTATATTGCCAATACCGAACAATTTGCCGAACGCATCCAGTGGTCCGTCCAATCCTATGCGGGGCTGCTCTATGGCGGTTACTATCTGGTTGACCTGGCTGGACCGACGCTCCACACAAGCCGGATGCCGTTGAGCGAAGTTTGGTTTGCCTTGTTCACCAAGCTAGTCGGCCTGCGCGGGGCATTCTATCACACCGGGCTGTGGAGCATTGGTGCCTTGGCGATTCTCTATTTGACGGCCCAATCCTTTGTCAAGCGCCCAGCCGCGTTGTGGGCAACTCTGTTATTGGCGGTCAGCTATCCACAAATTCATTTCTCCCGCGCACCCTATGCCGAAATTCCGGGGCAGTTTTGGACTCTGCTCGGTTTCTATTTTGCAATCCGGTGGATTGATACGCGCAAGCCGTGGCAATTTATCCTGGTGCTGCTCTGTTGGACAACCACCTGGGCGGGTCGCGTCGACACGATCTTGCTGCTGGGCGCGCTGGGCTTGCTCTGTTTGATAGCCGCCAGGGCGCGTGACAAACGAACGTTGCTCGGGGCATTTGCCAGTTTACCACTTTGCGCGCTGCTGATCTATCTATCGGCCAACGTGCCCTACATTGGGGCCACCTATGAATTGATCGCGCTGCGCTGGTGGTGGTTTGGGCTGGCATTGCTTACGTTGGCGTTGGCGTTACCAATTTCCGTACTCCTATTTTGGGCAGCGGGCAGCCCAATCCAGCGTGGATTACAACGGATCGCGCCCTTGCTGCACCTGCTGCTCTTTGCCGGTTGCCTCTTCGTAATTGCCTGGTCAACCCTGCCCAACCCGCTGCGCAGCGCCGATGTCACGCGCAGCTTTCAAGAGATTATCTGGTTTAGCAGTTACTATCTCACACCACTTTTCTATTGGCTGGCATTGGCTGGCATTGGCTGGCTCTTTTGGCGCGGCTATGGGGCCAAGGAGTTGTTTCTGCTGGGCACGGTGCTGAGTCTGAGCGTAGTCTTTTTCTTTAATTACACATCAGCACCGGTCTATCCCGTTTCGTTGCGCCGCCTGATTGGTGATGTCTGGCCCCTCATGGCGATTCTGGCGGCAATCGCATTGACCGCGCCGTGGCCCATCCCCGGTTGGCGATACGGTCAGTGGGCCCTGGGGGCTGTTGCCGTGGGCTGGATGTTGTGGCTGAGTTGGCCGGCGCTCCACCAACAGGAAGCGACCGGTAGTATCGCCTTTATCAATCAGCTACACAAAGAAATTCCCGCCAACAGTGTGACCATTTTTGAACAGCAAGATGCCGATTCGTGGGTCGGCTGGTTGGCAGCACCACTCTATTCACTCTATGGTGATTGGGCACTACAACTGGATAGCGATGCACCCGACCCCGCAACGCTAGCCCAGGCGGTGACCGAATTTGGGGCAACAGGCCGCACCGTGTTTCTGGTGAGCCAACACAATCCACTACCCGCCGCGTTGCTGCCCCCCGGCTATACGGCCAAGCTCACGCTGGAAAAAGTTTGGCAATCCACCCTGATCGGGCAGACACGCGCGCCCTATCCGCCGCCCTATTGGGAATTTGCCCATCCACTTTATCTCTATCAGTTGCAAACACAGGAGAATTAGCCCCATGTGGCGTAGCCCTCAACACTCCCTGATCTGGCGCGATCCCTACCTTGGCTTATGGATTTTGCTGCTCGCGCTCGCCGCCGGTGTCATTTGGTGGAGCAATGCCGACTATGATGTCGATGATGCGCCGATCACCTACCGCTATGCCGAAAATCTAGCAAGCGGCCAAGGCTTTGTGTATAACCCTGGCGAACGGGTGCTGGGCACGAGTACGCCGCTCTATACGCTACTCCTGGCTGGGTTGCGTCTGCTCGGCGTGCCGATCGCGCTCGCCAGCACCGTCATCAATTTTATGGCTTCGCTGGGCATTTTTGCACTGGTGATCGCGCTCACGCGCCTGGTCACCCCTTCACCCTGGGCCGCCGCGCTGGCCGTGCTTTACCTCCTGCTCCAAGGCAGCTTTCTGCGGTTTGTCATGGCCGGTATGGAAACACCCCTGTATACGCTGATCATCCTGGCGACCTTCTGGGCGCTGGCCACGGAACGACAGGCTTGGGCCGCGGTACTAGCCGCGTTGGCCTTTCTGCTGCGGCTGGATGGATTGGCGGTTATGGGGACTGTCGGTTTGGCGTTGCTGCTGCACCAACGGCGCATTCCTTGGCGAGCCGTGCTCATTTTTACGGTGCTAGTCGCACCCTGGCTGATCTTTGCCACCCTTTATTTTGGTTCGCCGCTGCCCCAGTCAATGCTAGCCAAGCAGGGGCACTTGGCAACAACGGGAGCCAGTCGCTATTGGATCTGGCAACATCTCTTTGTTGATGGCCTGGGCGCGCCCACATTTCTGCTGCCAGTGGCGCTGATTGGCCTTTTGCACGGGTTGCGTTCTAATCAAAAACCGCTGCTACAGACCCTGCCCGCTTTGTGCTGGTTCGTCGCCTATTTGGTGGCCTATACGATCATTGGCATTGATTTCTATGAGTGGTATCTAATGCCCCTCTACCCAATGTTGGCAATCTGGGTTGGTGTAGGGTTGACCCAGATTATCGCGCTAATCCGCCAGGCAACGACCAGCAAACTATGGCGATTGGCACAGGAGATGAGTGTTCTTCTCCTCTTGCTCGTTTGGCTGCTCCCCTATCGTACGTATATGCTTGAATCGGTTCCCTACTTTAAAGGCTATTTGAATGATGTGGAGGGGAGTCGCGTGGCCGCTAGTCGTTGGCTCAAAACCGCTGCACCGCCAGACAGCCGCATCTATACCGGCTTTATCGGCCATGTTGGCTATGAGAGTGGTTTATACATTATCGACGGGGCTGGCTTAGTAACGCCACCACAACAACGGGCGACGGCCAATCCGACCACTTATGTCCTCGAAGGCTATGTGCCGAATCGGCGCGAGTGTGGGCCTGTTCGAACCTTTCCCACCGATTATATTGGTGATACCCTGGTCTCCTTTTGCAACCAGCCACCCTATGCAACCTTGGGTGAGCTTACCCTGGCCGGCGCGCAAATTACACGGCGTATTCAAACCCCCAAAGGGGAATGGTATAATAAAGACGATGTTTACCTGGAAACGCAATGGCTGATCGAAAGCCCACCCGCTCCCCAAGCGTGGACTGTCTTTGTCCATATAACCGATGCCGATGGCAATACCCTGGCTCAGGCCGATCACGAACTGGGCTTGCAGGTGGATCGCAGCGTCGTAGCAATTGATCAATGGGACCCAGCCAAGCGCATCTACGTCTATGCCGCAATGCCCGAAGATTGGGATGAACTCGCAGCACAAGCCACGGCCCTGCGCATTGGGCTATGGAACCCAGACACGGGTACACATTTGGCGGCGGCAGCAGGACGCGCTTTAATCGATGAAGCAGGGCGCTTGATCCTACCCGTCCGCGAAGGAGAACTTGAATGATGAACAAATCGTTGCGGGTAGGCTTACATAGACTCTTCCGCCGCACACTGATTCGCATCAAATCATTGAAATCAGATCCCCCCAAAGATTGGCAACTAGCGGCCGACGAAGAGCGCGACTTTTGGGCACACTGGCTATGGACGCGGGGTGGTGAATGGCCCGCGGATTTCCAATCGCGCTGTGATCCCAATTTACCGTTGCAGGATCACATCACCGCGATCTTTGATCGACCCCTCGGCGCAACTGTCCGTATTTTGGATGTGGGCGCGGGGCCACTCACCTATCTGGGCAAGCAGTGGCCTGGGCGCACCGTTGAAATCACCGCGGTTGATCCACTCGCCGAAACCTATGATCAGTTGCTCGCGCAACACGGTGTAGTGCCACAGGTCCGCACGGAAAAAGGGGACGCCGAGCGGCTGACCGATCTTTTTCCTGCCAACACCTTTGATCTGGTCCATGCGCGCAATTGTATTGACCATGGGTATGATCCAGTGCTGGCGATCCAGCAGATGGTGAAGGTGACAAAGCCAGGTGGCTTGGTCTATATGCACCACGCCGTCAACGAAGCTGAGCAACAACAATATGAAGGATTCCATCAGTGGAATCTATATACCCAGGGCAACGAGTTCTTTATTAGCAGCCAAACCCAAACCATTAATGTCACCCAAGCCTTAGCTGGGATTGCAGAAGTGCGCAATGTCCTTTATGATGGCGGCATCTGGATGGCCAACCAACTGTGGAAACATCCCGTTTCCCGTGGTAGAAGTCAGTAGGATGGAAAGATAAATCGTTTATGAATATGCAAATCAACCGAACGTCTATGTCCACCAGCAATCGGTTATACTATCGCCTCGTCCTGGTGCTTATGGTCTTTGCCTTGATGGTAACGCAGGCGTATCCGGTGGCGGCAGATACCACCGCGCCCACCACAGTCCCCAATGTTGACTGGCTGGAGCCGCGCGGCATTAATGTCGTGGATCTGGTCGGATTGGTACCCGAAGATCACCTCAAAAACGCTATTCTGACCTATGAAACGGGCCGTGGCCTATTACAATACGAATCGGGGCAACGTACCGGTGACACGGTTGTCATCAACACACGCGTCACCCCGCGCTACTTTGTCGATAATGGGGTCACCTTTAGCAAATTCAGTTGCCTGGGGCAACCTGGCGTCTATGACCAATGGCCCTCCCCCGCGCCAGCCGCTACCCTGCGCGTCTATGATCCAGCCGGCGCAGAGATTACGGCGATCACCGTTTTGCTCATTCCGATTGGGACTGGTCAAGTCTTGCCAAACCAAGGTAGCAGCAGCTATATGCGCTACACCGAGCAAGCGGGCGTAGCCCCCCAATTCGCGGCAGATGGCTCGGTCATCCTGCCCGCCAACCAAGGCTGTGTGGTGATTATTCGAGGCCAGTATAACAACTTTGGCGCTCAATTTACCACCACCGTGCCCCCACAAATTCAGGTTACGGTATTGGGCAGTGAGACTTTCAATTTTAAGTCCTATATCGGTGTCGGTTCATCCGGTCTATTGGCTAGCCTCAACGACCAGATGCAAGGTCGCTTTGGCACGCGCCACGACAAATTCCGGCTCTCGCCCCCTGCCGAAAGCGAATATATCCTCGTCAACTACCCACCCACACCCATCGACCCCTATGCCGGTCAAGATGCCGTCACGTATGGATTGGCGGGCAGCGGCACCTATCGCATTGCGCGCGGCGGCAATGATCTGTCCGTCGATCACCTGAACAGCATGGGCTTGCCGCTCTATGGGCAGTGGCAAGATTCGGATCAGGGCGGCGGTGACTACCTGAACTTCTTTAGCGACGGCGTACGCCTGGGCTCACCGGAATACTTCCTGCCGCCGGGCATTGCCTATGACGCCTGTATGACCAACGGTCGCTGTTCGAGCACGCTGCTCGACCAGATCGGCAATACCACCGTGCCCATGACAGTCTATTACTACAAAGTAACGCGCGCGGTAGATGGTTTAACGCGCATACCGCTACGTCAAGTTGGCAATTCATGGCGGCCTGATGGTGCATTGGCCGCGCGTAACGTCCGCGCTGCGGCCCGATTGGACGCACAACTCTTCTTGCCGATTGTTTTCGGCGAAGTGCAAAAGCCACCACCCAATCTACCGCCGGATGATGCCAGTGGCTGTCCCTGTGGCTGGTTCACAGCCGATGGACGCATGGTTGATTATATCAAGCCGTGAAAATAAGGTAACGATTCAGGCCGCCCTGGTAAAGCCACAGGGCTAGAGAACAACGCCCCGTGAACGGGGCTGCATCGGCAACCCTAGCCCGCGCAAGCGGGCGTTGTTCGATTGGAATCAGGCTTCTTCTACCCAGTTGACACCCAAACCTATGTTGCGTACCTTCTACCGGTGGCAGGCCATTGCGGTCATCATCTTACTTTTCGGTTGGCTCTATGGCCGCTTTGCTTGCCGTTTGGACTTTGTGCTCGATGACTATATCGAAACCCAAGCCAGCCTAAGTCGCCCCCTGGGCACGGCGATTGTGGATAGCTTCAC
>DAOTTR010000672.1:0-5683 GCA_034437715.1 Caldilineaceae bacterium | reverse complement strand
TCGCGCCAGGTATCGCGGAAGGCTTTCACCTGTTCCGGCTCGCGCGTAATGTGTTGGGTGTTGCCGTCCTTCACATCACGGCTGGTGGTGCTCCACTGGAAGTTGGAGTTGAACTTGATGCCATAGGGCGGGTCAAGGTAGATGCACTGCACCTGGCCGCGCAGTCCCTCGCGCTCGGCCAGGCTCGCCATCACCTGCAATGAATCGCCCAGGATCATGCGGTTGGTCCAGTTCTGATCGTGCTGGTAGAAATCGGTCTTATCCACACCCTGCGGAATACCATTGAAATCGGCAAAGAGGTCAAGCTGTTCTGCCGCGTTCTGGCCGTTTTTGCTTTGACGTAGCAAATCGTCGATCAATACCTTGGGGTGGATCTTCTCCTGGATGTAGAGTGGCGGTGCTTGGACCACGAGGTCGCTCCAATCCTGTTCGTCCTTGCCGCGCCAGACGAGCTGCGGGTCAAGGTCGCGATTACGGCGCGCATAAGGCACCGGCACCGGTTGTTTGTCCTCATCGCGCAGGATGGGTTGATATTCGGCGGTGGCGATACTCTTGCGGCGAGCCTCCGTATGGGTGAGCGTCTCAACCGCTTTGAGCGTAGAATTTTTGGTCATATTTTTATCCGGCAAAACAGATTGGTAATTAACGTAGGTGCGGTTTGCAACCGCACAAGCCATGGTAACCGAGAAGGCACGGGGTTACACCACCCAATCCACGTCAACCAAGACCGTGCAGTTACAAACTGCACCTACGAATATGTGATCGGCCTCGGTGGGTTGCCAATCGTACGGTTCAATTGAATCCGGCAATGACCATCCCCAACGTGGAGCATAGCCATTGCGCGCCACCCAATGATGATAGCTGCTATGCGGCCATTCTTCGGGTTTGCACACTAATTGATGGCGCACTGGGTTGTAGCGAATATAATCAAGGTGGCGCTGAAAATCGATCTCATCGCGGATTGCATGATCCCAAAAGCCTTTCTGCCAAAACTTCATGCGGTCGGGCACACCAATCAATTTCTTATATTCTTTCGTAAAATTGGGTTTGAGTGAATGCATGATGTCGCTAAAATTGTTATCGCCTGTTGGCTGGATGAGCAGGTGAAAATGATCCGGTAGAAAGATATAGCCGTGCGTAATGAAGGGGTGCAATTTCTTCACGTTATTCAACGTAGCACGCAGCAAATCTAAAAACTGCACATGGTGGAAAATTGGCATCCGCCGGTCAACCACTTGGGTGATAAAAACAATTGCATTGGGCACGTAATAACGGCGAATATTCATATTGTTTTGTAGGTGCGGTTTGCAACCGCACAATTGGGGTTTAACAAATCATTTCGATAAAGGTAGGTGCGGTTTGCAACCGCACAATCCGGGTTGACCGAGAACGTGCGGTTGCAAACCGCACCTACGACATTATCGGATTATTTTCTTGATTCTCATAAAATTGCACCTACGGTAAGTGGATACCACCCTTATTGGCGGCTGTGCTTGATAATCATATTGTCAAACTCGCGCTCGACTCTGGCGGCAAAATCGGCCTCGATCTGATAGACTTCGGTGAATTCGGCAAAGGCCCAACGACCATATTGACCTAGGTTGTTTACACCGGGCAGCCAATAGGTTTCCATCGTCGCCTTCTTCTCCTTGGCATCTTCGCCGCGATAGCCTTTAATTTCGACGATCAAATGCAATGGGTCGTTTTCACCGTGACCGTCATCCACTAGCACAATGAAATCGGGCCGATAGATGCGCTGCTCGGAGCCATAGCGGTAGGGTACGTTGAGACCGAGGTTATGGTTTTTGACATAGGACCACACCTGCGAGTGTGCCTCTACCACCCGACAAAACTCGGCCTCCCAATCGCTATCCAGAATCACATAATTGATCTGACAGCGTCGAGCATCGGTCTGCCAGTAGCTAGTCTTCGTGGTGGTAAAGTTAACATGCTGGGTGGAGCCGGTCGGATTATAAGAATCCAGCAGAGCCTTGATTGGCTGCTCACCAACAAGAGCACGGTCAATAGCAGTGGTGATCTTTCCGCAAGCCATATCGGCCAGCATCTTGTATTTCAGTTGCGCCGGGTAAGTTCCGCCTTTACAGACTAGATAGCCACCATCAAGCCACTGTTTGACGATTCGTTTTAACTGCCCAAACAAATGCAGCTTGGGTGGTTCATTAGGCACGCGCCACTTAATCAATACCAGGTACGAGGTCAGTTCATACAACACTTGTGAGGGCCGTACATCGCCCGTATGGACAAGATTGAGGTTGACTGCTTCACCAATAATCCCTGCGTTGCTAGTCTCAGTTGCGCCGACCAGATCGGGAGTCAGTTCAAATACCGAATCCGGTGTAAAGGTCGCGGTCAAGCGTTCATTGGGTAATTCCACGCGATAACCCTCAACGCGAGGAAAACGAATTTCGAGTGCATCACGTTCAGGGCGCACCGCCTTGACCTGGAGGGTAACACGCGGCTTTTGTGGTGGCGCAACTACCGGCTTGGCGGTAAAGTCAAACGGGATACCCAGTATATCCGCGTATTCGACATTAAACAACCCAGCTTCATTCAAATCATATGATTGGCGACGCAGGGCGCGACCAATTACCTGTTCGCAGAGCAGTTGGGTGCCGAAGGCGCGCACGCCAAGCACATGGGTCACGGAATTGGCGTCCCAACCCTCGGTAAGCATAGAAACCGAAACTACACAGCGGATCGACGCTCCTAGCCGGCCCGGCTTGCCAACCGTATTCATCACCTCGCGCAGCAGTTCCTGATCGGTGATCTGTTCAGCTTGGCGGACATCGCCTGTCCGTTCGATAATTTCACGGCGGAAACGTGCGATCTCATCGGCAGCCATATTGCGGAAGTTATCGTCGAGCGCTTCCCCAGCTTCAAGCTGTTCGCTGTCAATCAGTAGGGTATTGGGACGAGCCAGAGGAGTGCCATGCTCATCAAAATTTCGGAAGAGGGCTAACCGTCCATTCTCCAAGCGCGTTGAGCCGTCATCATTTTGTCGTTGAAAGCCAGAGATATAATCGTAGACCAGCTTCGAGGTGGACGTGTTGTTACAGACCACAATGAAACAAGGTGGCACAGTGATACCGCTATCTTGCCAAAGTTGAAAGGTCTTCTCGTAGTGGCCATACAGTGCCTCAAGTGCCGTCTGAAGTTGGGTTGGTAGGCTCAACGGATCCAACGTAGTGGCTTTGCTGCGACCCTTTTTTGGCATCTTTGTACGGATATGATCCCACAGATTACGAAACATGGGCATCTCGCTGCCGGGGATATTATCCGCTACAGGGACACGCGGTAATTTGACGATTCCACACTCGATCGCGTCCATCAGTGAAAAATCACTCATCGCCCACGGGAAGAGTGTGCCTTCTGCATAGCCAGAACCACGCAGAAAAAATGGCGTTGCCGATAGATCGATGATCCTTGTGATGCCCAGATGGCGTTTTACTGACTCCAAGCCAGAGATCCATAGTCGAGCCGCTTCGTTGTTCTTTTCAGCTTCCTTTTTATCATCACCGGTTAGGTCATCGTCATCATCAGAATTTGGCCTTTCGCGGTAGCAGTGGTGCGCTTCATCGTTTAGCACCAAGATACGCTTTAGCCCCATCAGATCAGGCATCACCCGTTGGATCATCTGCCCTTCGGTTTCAAGTGTATTCAGTGCATCACCGCGTCCTTGAAGTAAAGAACGCCCACCTTTGGAAAGTTCAACTCGCTCGCGCAGCTTAAAGGCGTGATAGTTGGTAATGACAATCTTGGCTCGATGGATATCGTCTAGCAGATCGCTCGGCACGAGTTCGCGGCTAGCATAGTAGCTGTCGGGGTCATTCGGCTGGAGCACACGCAGGCGGTCGCGGATCGTCAGACCGGGTGCGACAACTAAAAAGCCACGCGTGAATTTGCGGCTCTGTGGACGACGGACAGCGTTGATCGTCTGCCAAGCGATCAGCATGGCCATCACCGTAGTTTTTCCAGCGCCGGTGGCCAGTTTCAATGCCAGTCGTATCAGTTCTGGGTTAGCGTCATGGTTGGCATTGACAAGGTGGTCAAGGAACCCCTTTCCCTCTTTTACATGGGGTGCGACCTCTGTCAGCCAAATAGTAGTTTCTACTGCTTCGACTTGGCAGAAGAAAGGGCGCACGCTACTAAAGGGATGATGCCGCCAGTGTTGAAGGAGACGAGCAGTTTCCGGAGTCACACCCCAATCACTAGAATGAGGAATGTTGCGCCATTGTTCCACGCGCCGCCGCAGTTCATTAATGATTGGCGTGGGATCATACTGCTGTACTGTGTTTGAAACTCCCAGCCCCTCATCGAAGACCATCTGCTGCTGATACTCTGATGTCTTGCGTTTCTTCGGCTTGGGAATGGGCGTAATGAACTCCGCCGCACGGCGACGCTCGATAATTTTCTGCGTTGGTTGACCTTGTGCATCAAGCTCCCAGTAGCGCGCTGGGTGCTCGTAGGGCGAGTTGAGAATCGGTTTTTCGAAGAACAGGTTACTCAATGCCTGAATCCTTTTCTGGGTGAAGCGGGGGCGCACCCCTATACAGCCACGTCTTATTTTACCCCCAAACTCGTAGTCGACGTCTCTGTTGGATTCGCAGTCAATTTCAGTAATGGATTGGACGCGGCTTGTTTCAATGCAAAGTCTACGTGGCTTTAGAAATAAGGCTCTAACTGCAAAAAGTAATACATTTATCTTGTTAACATCTCGTTACATTGTCAGCGGATCGAGTATACGATCAACACCGTGCGCTGTCAAGCAACAAAAATGGGTCTATTAGGACAAATGTGTCTAAACCACTTACGCGCCTGACAAATTATTGGCAAATACCCAAAATTATTTTACAGTTTACCCATTGCTGCGTCGCCACCGACAGCATGCCACGCGATGCTTGCCAGGCGACTTCATAAGATGAAGTCACTATACTTTCTCTAGCACAAAGACCGCAGTCGTTGCCAACAGCGTCTTAAATTTACGCACCTGAATCCGGCGGGTATGGCTCAGGTAGCTCTCCTGCGTGATGCGGATATTGATATGGGCGCAGAATTGGGCAAAATCGGTGATCGTGAAGGCCTGCATGCGCGGTGATTCATACCAATGCTGCGGCAGATCGGGGGCATGAGGGATGCGCCCGGTGAATAGGAGTTCGAGCCGACAACGCCAATAGCCCCAGTTGGGAATGCTGACAATCGCACAGCGGCCAACGCGCAACATCTCTTGCAGAATATAGGCCGGGTCATTCAGAAAAGGTAAAGTCTGGCTCAGAATGACATAGTCGAAGCTATTAGCTGGGTAGTCGGCTAAGCCTTCTTGCAACTTGCCCTGGCGCACACTAAGTCCCCGGCGCACACAGGTCAACACCCCCACCTCACTCAACTCGATCCCCCGTCCTTTCACCCCTTTGTGATGGACAAGGTATTCGAGTAATTCACCATTGCCACAGCCCAAGTCTAGCACGCGCCCGGCGTTGGGCACCATTTCCGCGATCGCCAACAGATCGGGACGGAGCGGGGTGGCCAGGCGCAAGTCGCGCGCCGCGGGCGCGCCCACCAGTTCAGATCTCGCGGTCACGCCAGGGCCTCAATTTTTCGGCGTAGTTCTTCTTCTTTGGATAGTTGAACCTTGATCGCGGGGACCGGCAGTGGCGACCGATCC
>DAOTTR010000671.1:0-35691 GCA_034437715.1 Caldilineaceae bacterium | reverse complement strand
TAAAATCGCGGCTCCTCTAGTAGATCCCGGCGTAAATAAGGTACCCTATTTTTACCATGATGTACACGAGTAACGTGCCTGATTAACTGCCGTGGTATCTACGCCCAACTGTACTAGTGACCAAATTCCATGAAAAGGATTCACCATGTCTACCATAAGGGTGCGGCCCGCCCATGCCGACGACTTGCCCGCGATTGCACAGCTTTTAATGCAACTCTATGCCGCGGAATTGCCCGGCGCGCTGAGTGGCTCTGTGATCGGGCAACAGCGGGTATTGCAGTTCACGCTCGCAGCGAACAACCAACGCGGCTTGCATCGGCGTTATGTCGCATATAATGAAGCTGGCGCGGTGGTCGCTACTGCTGCCATGGAAGTGCCCGGCGAAGCACCCTACGAGCGTGCGCCAGATGGCACAATCGGTCTGGCGTTCAAAGAGATGGGCTATGGTGCCACCGCCCGTCTACTCCTGGTTGTGGCACAGAGCATGATCGGTGGGTATCGTCAAACCCTGCCCGATGCGGTGTTTCTACACAGTGTGGTGGTGGATGAACGTCAGCGCGGGCAGGGAATTGGGCGGATCTTGATGAAGGCATTAGAAGACCAAGCTGGCGCAGAGGGCTATTCGTCGGTCTTGTTACAAGTATTGGCGGCAAATCAGCCGGCGCGCCACTTATACGCGCACCTTGGCTATCAGCAGATCTGGCAATCGCCGAGTTGGAGCCGCTTGTTGGCCTGGCCCAGCTATGTGTTACAGAAGCAAGTAAGCAATCGCCCGGAAATAACGTAGACAATTGCCGTAAATCGCTTGGATCACCATCCAGCGAGCTGGTCGCCCCCTATCTGCTTCACCCACTGTTTGGCGGTATCTGATGTTGTTGCGACCGCATGTCTTGCACTTGGCGTTCCTCCATATAGGCGCGTAACAAGGCATTCATTTGCGTCTGCCAGCCCCGCCCTTGCTGCTTGAACCAGTCAATCACGTCATCATCTAGCCGCAACGTCAATTGAGACTTGCTGCGTGGTTTCAAGCCGCGCCGGACAATGGCTTTGGCAAACATCTCTGGTGTTACTTCGGGAATGTCCGAGAAGTCAATCTCCTCATCGCTCATGGCATCAAGCCGTGCCCAGTCAGTTTCCGATTTGTTTATCGTATTGGTTTGCTTCATATTTACTCGCTTTTCGTGCTGAAATTAGCCGGGGACATCTACCCCACGCTCGGTATAAGCGACTGCTACCAGACGTCCAAAGAGCAGACCAAAGGCAATGAAACGGGTCTCTCCATACTCGTACCGCGCATCTTCCAGTACAACCACTTCGCCCTCGAATAACTGAGGCACATCGGCAAAGTCAATGCCATGTTGGCGAAGATTGTTCCGCCGTTTGGTTTCATCCCATTCGTAGCGCATAGGTAAATTATAACTACAATTTGTAGGGCGTCAAGGGCTGAGTCAGAAGTCTAGCATACGTTTGCAATGGGTGTTTGGCTTTAGTCGTTTGCCTACCCGCGACATGCCAACGCGGGAGAACACTCAGATGGGCCGGCTGGGCAGATGTGGGCAAGAATCTCGACCACAAAAAATGTCCCAGCGGGGGCACAAGACATCGAATGCGCGTGAGCGAAGGGCGAATCGGCTGTCTATAATGTTGGGTTGCCAGTTACTGAATTCAAAAACAATGTCACCAAGTACGTTGATATTTTGGCTTTAACTGAAGTCACTGATTGGATATTGGAGACCACTTTAAAGACAATACCTTCTAAAAAGTTGCTGAAAGAACTGGTTTACTACGCTTTTACCTTGCTTGCCGTCAAGTTCATACCCACCAAACCTATAGACTTCATATCCAGCAAGCTTTAGTTGCCGATCAGCTTCAACCATTTTCGCATACTCTTTTGGACTTGCACTACCATTACTGTCTGAATAGTGTTGTTTTCCGTCTACTTCTAATACTACACGATTATGGTGTGAAAAAAGGATAAGAAAATCCATTCGTTGTCGAGATAATCGGGATTTTCCATGCAATTCTCTGATGGTATACGGATCGTAATGTAGATATACTTGAGGAAGAAGGGCCAGCAGTTTATCACCCAATAAGGTTCGATAATATTCAAAATATGTCTCAAATAGCAGTTTTTCAGGCTTGGAAACTGAACTTAAAGAAGCTCGTAATCTGGCAAATAGATTTCGTTCGGTATCGATGCTGAAATTTTCTTCACCTTTTTGTTTAGCCCACCAAGATACCAGATCTGTCCATCTCAGACCTGTTTGAGGGATCGGCTGATCGTATACTAGACAAAATTCAGCATTCCGTGTAATTCGGATATCATTGTTGATGGTATCGGAAAGGACAAGTTCTGGCTTAGGTCCATTCGATGCAAATATTAAATTTTTGGCATTACCAGCAACACCGCCTTGCGTTCGAATCACACGGTAAATTTCGTGACCTGAAACTGTATCATTGACTTGAAGTTTGTAGCCATCATTCGATAGATGCTTGTTGATCAACTGGACATACTTATTCTGTTCTTCCCCAAGTCGTGTAAGTGGATGAACAACACTTTCTAAAAATCGAAAAAATACTTCGTCTGGGCCCTCATACAGTTTAAGAAATGAGCCAAATAAGTCGCTTATCTCCCAATCATTGTTATTAATCATGTGCTGCCATACATCGCCCGATGCATTGGAAAAGCGAGAGTCTGTAGATGGCATATTATCTAAGTCCCATGTGAGTTTGAGGAAATCGACAATATCCAATCTCCCACCAATTCGACCTACCTCTAAGATTTTATCAATCAGAAGCCGTCGGGTAAGATTTTTGAGTTTCGATCGCTCATCTTGTGGGAGCATAAAGCCAGACATTCTTCTTCATCTCATCAGTGCCAGGTTGTTGTTAACTGAGTTGTGAACCTACTATAAAACTCCGTAACATCGCCTCAGCAACTCAACGAAGCAAGGGATAGGCGGCGGAAAAAAAGAAAAGTATCCGCTATGGCAACACCCAATCGCTACTTATCCCTTTCTCGATGAAGCTAGGTCTGTTGCACGAAAGGACCGCTATGGAAATTCAGTAAAGGGTTACAGGCTGGCGTGAACTGAGAATGATCGTAAGTTGCTCAATTGTACTGGTGATTTGCGAAAAAAACAAGCCCCTTTTCTGGAGCGATCCTAACGCGCTCTTGATTACCTTGGCGGTCTATGGGTTTTGCAAAACGTTTCGGTCATCCAAAAACTCTACCGGTTCTTGAGCGACACCATGCTCCCAAAGCAGCGAAAAAAACCAAACAGCGCTTTCACCGATGCCAAAACTCGCTGGTGTCCAAAGTGGCATGATTTGGGTCGTATACCCACCCTTGCCATCAGGAACTTCGACTTCAGCCGCTTCTTCGGTAAGCTCCGGTTCGTACGTGACTTCCCATCCCCAAACATGATCGTGATATGATTGTCCAGCTACATGCAAGCGTGCTGCCAGCTTCCGTACGTCTGACAAGTCTGGAATGGATATGGGCACAGCAACGGCGCGCGAATGTCCATTGTGTGGGTGAGTATTGATCGTGATAAGCGATTGATTCATCATTTTTTGGCGCTTTCTTGTTCCCAAACATTGCGGATCAAGTCTTCATTCTCGTAGATAATCCGCTCAATTTCGTTTATTTCATGGGGTCGATAGCCTCGCACCCAAGCGACTGCCAGCGTATCAACCCAGAATTTTGCTTGCTTGCGTCCGCTACGTACATGAACATGCAGCGGCTCGCCCAAGTCAAACATGACAAACGAAAACTCATATCCTTTTTCGCGAAAAATGAATGGCATTGATCTTTTTTCGCCCCGCTGGATATGCTTGCTCGTTTACAGGCAGAAGTAAGCTCCACTTCTGTTGCTGTTGGTATTGTATCATATCGTTGGGCTTTCAGTCCCTACACGGCAGATCAAATCTTGGATGATGAATTTTGGCCGGAAGATTGATCGAGAATCTACATCCATTTTAGCGGGTTAGGGTCTGCGCGACCCTAACCCGCTCTTGCCTACCGCACGTAGACCACTGTCTCCGTCTCCATCGATTCAATCGCCGCGGCGATTACCTTCTGCGCGGCCAATCCCTCGACGGCGGAACCGACGATTTGATCCGGATCAACCCCATCGGTTACTTGTCGCAGAAAGGTGTGGATGCGGTTGCGGAAGGTATCGTTGAAATCGCGATAGCCGCCAAAGAGCGGATTGGTGTAGACCGTCTTTTCCAGATTGCCCGCGGGATAGAGCGTGACTTCGCGATACATGTCGTCGATCACAAAGCGCCCGTTGACGCCAGCTACCTCGCAGCGCTCCATGGGGTGGCCACGCTGAATGTCGTAGCTGCCGGTCAAGGTGCCGACACAGCCACTCTTGAAGCGCATGTTAAAGACGGCGGTGGACCAGATCGCACGGCCCGGTGCTTTGGCCGCAAAACAGTGGACGGCTTCAATGTCGCCACAGAAGTAGCGCATAACGTCGATCGTGTGGGGGTGCAGCGCTTTCAGGTGAAAATAGGGCGAGCTCTCGCGCGGATTCATGATCCACATGCTCATGTTGATAAAGAGTTGGTGACCAATGCGCCCTTCTTCGATCCACCGTTTGGCCAGATGCGCGGCGGGGGTAAAGCGGTGGTTGAGGTTGATGCCGTAGCGCACGCCTTTGGCCTTGGCCTTGGCGACCATCTCCTCGCCTTCTTCCACTTCGTTGGAAATCGGCTTTTCGCCCAGCACATTGCAGCCAAAGTCCAGCGCCTGGATCGTCGGCAGATAATGCTCGCTGCCATACTCCTTGCCACCCGTCGTCACACTCACGACATCGGGGCGTTCACTTTCCAACATCTGCTGCACATCGTAATAGGCCTTCACGCCGTACTTGGCGGCGGCAGCATCGGCGCGCGCCCTGTCCCAATCGCACACGGCGACAAAGTTCGCCAACTCATCTTCTTTGTACATGGTCGAGTGAATATTGCCAATCGGCCCCAGACCGATGACGGCTGTTTTTAGCATAAACTGCGGCTCCTTTCCGTTCCATCCTTTTCATAACCGATCACTCAGGCAAAGGGAAAGGTGCCTGCATAGCCCAGTGTTTCCAGCGTGAACTGGGGATTGCTCACAAACTTGATGCCGGGGAACATGGGATTTTGTTGATAGTGCAGCACGATATTGGCGCGGATTTCGCCTGCGGGATCGGGGCCTAGCTTTGCGCCTTGGTGGGGGATATGGCTATAGAAGATCACCATATCGCCGGCCATGGGGTGCAGATCTTCCTGTTCTTGTTCGTCACACCAGCGTTGGAAGGGATCCTCGCGATCCTCGGTGTAGCGCAAGTAGGGAATCAGACGATCGGGCACTGGCTTTTCCAGATAGCCTTTGACAAAGGTGAGGCGCGCCCGGTCGGGTGTGTTGTCAGTCAGGTAGAAGGTGCTGTTAATGCAGAGGGCGCGCAGCGGGTTTTCGGCCTCGGCTTTCTCCTCTTGATAATAATAATCATAGAAATCCATGTGCCATTCCTGCTTGTAATCCGCCGGGTTGAGATGGCCGCGCAGGCTGCGCAACTGGCACTGCTTGCCCAGAACCGTCTTCAAGATCGGCGCTGCGCTGGGGTGGCCGACCAACGCTTTCGCCAGATCGGGTTCGAGGGCCAACAATTTTTCAAAGGCGACATTGCCCACGCCGTTGCGAATCTCGTAGGCCCCGCGGTCGTACAGGCCATAGAGCGTTTCTTTCCACTTGGCAATCGTCGCAGCATCCAGCGCGCCTGGAATCAATAGAAAGCCGTCACGCTTAAATTGCGCCAGATTTTCTTCTAGTGTTGTTTCTTTGGTTATTGTGGTCATCAGTTCTATCTCGATTCCTTATAGATAAAACCCTTAAAAGTCATAGATACGCTCTCGTGTATTACCAAGCTTAGGCCATTGCAAAGAATCAAGTATGCAGTAGGGGCGGCTTGCCGCCGCCCGTTCGCAGCGAGCCAAACGCGGGGCGGCGGTGCGGCCGCCCCTACGCATGATTTTGTTGGGCAAGCGCTGGATCCTTATTCCTTTGCAAGCGCCTTATTTGTATGACTTTTAAATGGTTTGTCCATGAGTAAGATTTCTACGTGCAAGCAAAATGACCCTTCGCGCAACGGGCACAAGGCCATTGCGGTGGGGTCATGATTGGCTGAGCTTCGTTACTGTCATACCGCGGACTTACACCACGGGCACTTCCTCGGCCTGGCCTGTCTCGTGCGAGCGGATGGCGGCTTCAATGATCTCCTGCACGGCTAATCCTTCTTCACCGGAAGCATCCAGTTGATCGCGCGGGACACCGGCACTCACCTGCTCCAGCCAACGGTGAATGCGATTGCTGAAGGTCGCGCTAAAGCCGCTCAACCCCCCCATAATGCTATTGCGGATTACGGTCAATTCGTTGCTGCGGCGGGGATAGAGCGTCAGTTCCTCATAAAGATTGTCGAGGACAAAGCGCCCCTCGGTGCCCATCACTTCGCAGCGCTCCAGGTTGTGGCTGGGATTGGCATCGTAGCTACCGGTAAGATGGCCGACAACGCCATTGGCAAAATAGAGATTGACTTGTGCATTCGACCAGCAGACGCGCCCCGGTGCCCGATTGAAAAAGGCGTGAACACGTTCAACGTCGCCGCAAAAATAGCGCATAATGTCCAGCGAATGGGGATGCAGGGCGCGGATGTGGAACCAGGGCGAAGTCTCATTCGGGTTGCTGATCCACATGGTCATGTTGATCAGCAACAGATGGCCCAACTTGCCTTCGTCGATCCACTGTTTAGCTTTGGCCGCGGGCGGCACAAAGCGATGGTTGAGGTTGATGCCATAGTAGAGACCCTTCTCCGCGGCTTTGCGCACCATGGCGCGCGCCTTTTCAATTTCGTTGGAGATTGGTTTTTCGCCCAGGACATGTTTGCCTGCTTCCAGACATTGCATGGTGGGATCGTAATGATCGCCGCCATTTTCTTTGCCCGCCGTGGTGACGCTGACGGCATCAATTTCTTCATGCTTGAGCATCTCTTCGACGCTGTAATAGGCGCGCACGCCATAGCGTTCCGCCGCTTTGTCGGCGCGGCTTTTGTCAATATCGCAGACGGCCACCAAATCGGCCAACGGATCAGACTTGTACACTGGGCCGTGGGTGTTGCCAATGTTGCCCAGGCCAATGATTGCAACTTTTAATGCCATATTGATCTCCTCGTTAGATTTAGATTTTGGGGGCACGATGCTTTGGTCCCTATACGCATGTCAGCATGAAAACCGGCCTTTGATGAAGCCATGATCAGCGTGCCGGGGACTGACCAAAGGTAGATCTGAACTGAGAACTTTTCCTGGTCAGTCCCCGGCACGCTATGGCGCAACGCCGGTTTTTAAATTCAACTCACCATCGCGTTGCCAGCGTTGATGCGATCCAAACTACTGTACACGGGTCTGATTGACTGACAAAACTTATCTAACCATTAAGGTCGCGAAGCACCCAAAGGGTACCCAAAAGAAAATACCCGTGTAAATCTTCGCACGCTTTGCGTTCTTTGCGGTAAAAACTGCGTTTTGTCAATCAACCAGATACACGAGTATAGTTGGTGCGAATCGTTTTGTCCAACCCGATCACGCCACTGCCCACCGCTTGCGCATCATAGGGGTGATGTCACTCGTTGACGCGCTTGCCAATAGAGCCAGAAAAGCAGACCACACAGCACCACTTCCACGCCGACAAAGGCAAGCGTCGCTGGCGCGAAAAAGCCGAGCATGCTTTCACCCACCAGCCGCATCAAGTGGGCCAGGGTGAGCAGAATCAATTCGAGCAGCGAGATTAGAAAGAAGCGCGCAAAAAGATGATTTTTCTCGACACCGGTGCGATAGAAATGCTCCGTAAAGACGATGACGCTCAGCCCAAAGATCGCCAGAAAGAGAAAGCCAAATTGGTTGATGGCATGTTCCACATAGCGATCCCATTGGGTGACGCCCAGAACCACCATAAACGCACTGCGTGAGATCAAGAGAATGGCAAGCGCGCTGACCACGCTGACCGCCCAGAGCAAGTAGGCCAGCACATAGCGCGAATTATTTTGGATCACGACTGAAACTTTCCGTTAGACAATAAAATATTTAGGGTAACTACGTTAAATTTCATCACCTGCTGCTCTGCATGAATTCAGAGCCTGGGATAGGAAACGTGTTTAAACACCTTGGCCGTCGCAGGTGTTGAATTCATTCAACACGAATTTAACGTTGTCGTAATCGTTACCATTTAGGAAATCTACCAAGAGTTTCCGCTTCGTGGATCAAACCGGCTGCGCGATCTATGCACTGGTCGGGCGCAGTTGGATGCCGCGTAGATCGAGTTCCTCGGCAAAATGGCAACTGGCAAAATGGCCGTCGCCAACCGAACGCACTTGGGGTTCTTCTTGGCGGCACCGCTCTTTGACATATTTGCAGCGCCCCTGAAATACGCACCCCTTGGGTAGATTCGACAAATCGGGTGGTTCGCCGGGCGTGACAAGGCGATGTCCCTGCTGGCGATCCACCGTACGCGGCACAGCGGCCAGCAGCAATTCGGTGTACGGATGGCGCGGGTGCGATAGCAACTCCTGTTTGGCCCCCAATTCTACCAATTTGCCAGCATACATCACCGCAATGCGATCGCTGATGTAGCGCACCACAGCCATGTTGTGCGAAACAAAAATATAAGTAAGATTATACTTGGCTTGTAGATCTTCGAGCAAGTTCAAAATTTGGGCCTGGATCGACACGTCGAGCGCTGAAACCGGCTCATCGGCTACCACGAGACTTGGGTGCACAACCAGGGCGCGCGCAATGCCGACACGTTGGCGTTGACCCCCGCTAAAACTGTGTGGGTAGCGGCGCAGGTGTTCGACGCGCAGCCCCACCTGGGTAATCACTTCCTTGACCCGCTCTTCCAACTCGCGACCGTTTGCAATGCCGTTGACCAGCAGTGGTTCGCCCACCGTCTCCAAAATATTCATGCGCGGGTTGAGTGAGGCATAGGGATCCTGAAAAATAATCTGGGCACTGGTGCGGAAAAGGCGTCGATCCTGCCCGTGCAATTCTGTAATCGAGAGCGTCTTTTCGGGCGTATGGAGCAGCACCTTGCCGGCTGTCGGCTCATATAGTTTCACCAGACAACGTCCCATTGTCGTCTTGCCACAGCCACTTTCACCGACTACGCCCAACGTTTCGCCGGCACGCACGTTGAAAGAGACATCATCCACCGCCTTGACATGGCCGACGACGCGGCGTAAAAGGCCCTGTTGAATGGGGAAGTATTTTTTCAACCCTTTAATTTCTAACAAGATTCGATTTTGTTCAGACACGATACTGGCTCCACAAATGATTGGTCAACGGGTCGAATGGTCAACGGGTCGCGTGGTCTCATGGTCGGTCGGTCGCGTGGTCAACGGGTCGCGTGGTCGCATGGTCGGTTGGTCGCGTGGTTTGCTGTGCTATCAATCACACATGGGCGCCCACGCGGCCACTAGACAAAACGACCACGCGACCCAATAACTATTTATACAAAACACAGCGCACTTTATGCCCTGGCTCCACTTCGACTAGCGGCGGGCGGGCGGTATCGCAGACCCCGGCGATGCGCTTGCCACAGCGCGAGAAGAAGGGACAGCCCTTATATTCGGTGAACGGACTCGGCATCGTGCCCTGAATCGTAAGTAGCCGTTCCAGCGGCCCATCGATGGTGGGAATCGAGCGCAGCAGCGCCTGGGTATAGGGATGCAACGGATTATCGAAAAGCTGATCGGTGCTTGCCTGCTCCATTACCAGCCCCAAATACATCACCATGATCTCATCCGCCACACTGCCCACAACGGCCAGATCATGGCTGATATACATGATCGCCATCCCAAACTCTTGTTGCAGATCTTGGAGCAGTTCCAGGATTTGCGCTTCGATCGTCACATCGAGCGCTGTGGTTGGCTCATCGGCGATCACCAATTTGGGGTTACAGGCCAGCGCCATGGCGATCATGGCCCGTTGGCGCATGCCGCCGCTAAATTGGTGGGGATAGTTGTCAACCCGATACTCGGCGCGTGGAATGCCGACACGGCGCAAGATTTCGATGGTGCGCTCGCGCGCTTCTTTCTTGCTGATCCCATCCATGTGGAGCAGCACCGATTCCATGATCTGATTGCCGATCGTATGTACCGGGCTAAAGGAGGTCATCGGCTCCTGAAAGATAATTCCGATCTCCTTGCCGCGAATGGCGCGATAGTCACGTCCACGTGTTGGTAGGTCAGAGAGGATGACCGAGCGATGGCCCACGCCATCCTCTTGCAGGTGCATGGTAATCTGCCCACTTTCGATCTTGGCCGGGGGTATGGGCAAGATGCCCAACAGTGCTTGTGATGAAACCGACTTGCCCGAACCGCTTTCGCCGATCACGCCTAAGGTCTTGCCGTAGCGAATCACAAAACTAACGCCATCTACGGCGCGTACGACACCCTCTTGCAGGTGAAAGTGGACGCGTAAATCTTCGACTTCTACTAAAATATCTCTTTGGTCAGTCATGCTTGATTATCCAGAAAGCCATCAGTGAGTATAAATATTTAGTTGGCATACGGGTCGGCGGCGTCGCGCAGGCCATCCCCGACAAAGTTGAAGAGCAAGACCGCGATCACCACAAAGGCCCCTGGGATCAGCCGCCACGGCTGTTGCGCCACCACCACCATATCCTGGGCATCACCCAGCAGCACACCCCAACTAACGGCGGGTGGTTGCATCCCCAGCCCCAAGAAGCTCAGCGTTGTTTCGCCCAAGATCGAGCCAGGAATCGCCAGCGTGAGGGAGACGATCAGATGGCTGGTAAAGCCGGGCAGCAGGTGGCGAAAAATAATGCGTGGTTGACTGGCCCCGGCTGCTTGCGCTGCCAACGCGTAGTCCTCTTCACGCAGCGCCAACAACTTGCCGCGCACGACGCGCGCCAGCCCGCTCCACCCAATGATCGAAAGAATCACCGTAATCGCAAAATAGGTTTGGGTGACCGACCAATCACGCGGCAGGGCCGCGGCCAACGCCATCCAGAAGGGCAGCGCCGGAATCGACAGCAAGAAGTCAATGATGCGCTGGATGATCTCATCGGCAATCCCACCAAAGTAGCCGGAGATGCCGCCCAGGGTAACGCCAATAAAAAAGCTGAGAAAGACGCCAACAAAGCCAATCGAGAGCGAGATGCGCGAGCCATAGAAGGTGCGGCTCAAAATATCGCGCCCCAACTCGTCGGTGCCAAAGAGCACCAAGGGCGGGCCACCCAAGCCGGTGCCAAATAAGTGGCGATTGGTCTCCCATTGCCCCCAGAATTTATAGGTATCCCCTTCCACAAAGAAGCGGATCGGAAAGCGTTGCGACGTATCTTCTGTATAGATATATTTAAAGGTTTTTGGATCCAATACGCGCGTCAGCGCATAGACAAAGGGCAGCCGCAGCGATCCATTTTCGTCCCAGATCAGCACTTTGCTAGGCGGGCTCTGTTGCCGATCCTCAAAGCGGGTTTGGGGCAGATAGGGCGCCATGAAACCGGGGATAATGGCGATCAAATAGAAGAAGATCAACAGAATGGACGAAAGCATAGCCAGCCGATGCCGACGAAAACGCCACCAGATCAGTTGCCACTGTTTGGCATAATAATAGCGCTCCGATTTAACATCGAGCTGCTCTTCGACGATGGCGTCGAGATCGCCAGCCGGCTGGTTGATCAGCCCTTGCGCCGCCTGTTTGGTCTGCTGTTGTACAGTCATTGCACGATTCCTTATTTTCCCGTTGCGTCAAAACGAATCCGTGGGTCGGCCCAGGCCAGGTAAATATCCGAAATGAGGGTGCCAAGGACGGTGAGCGAACTCAGGATTAAGACGATGCTGCCGACGAGATACATATCCTGCGCCAGTGTGGCGCGCAAGAGCGCCGGCCCCATGGTTGGCATACTCAGCACCACCGAAATAATCACTTCGCCCGAGATAATCGCCGGTAAGAGCCAGCCAATGGTGCTAAAGAGTGGGTTAAAGGCGATACGCACCGGATATTTGAAGAGAATCGTCAACTCTGGCACACCCTTGGCGCGCGCGGTGGTGACATATTGTTTCTTCAACTCGTCTAGCAGATTGGCGCGCATGACACGAATCGTGGCACCGGTGCCGGAGAGACCAATGATCACAATCGGCAAGATCAAGTGTTTAATGCGATCAATCAGCTTGGCTGTATTCCAGGGCGCATCGAGAAACTCGGTGGAATTTAGCCCCAAGGGTGAGAAATCCAGATAGCGAAAGATTAGCCAAGCCGACACAAAGGCCAACAAAAAACCCGGTGTCGCCACCCAGACAAAGGCCAGGATCGTGGCAATATAGTCAACCAGCGAATAGGGATGGGTAGCCGAGTAGATCCCAATCGGAATCGCAATGAGCCACGAGAGAATCAGGGCGCTAAATGAAATGATGATCGTAAAGGGCAGCCGTTCGCGCAAAATATCGTTGACCGGTTTCCCCCATTGAAAGGACCAGCCAAAATCGCCGCGCGTCAGAATCCCCGTCATCCACTTGCCATAGCGCACATAGGAGGGCTGATCGAAGCCATAGATTGCCGTCAGGCGCGCCGCTTCTTCCTCCTGCAAGTCGATGCCAGAGTTGCGCAGATTGGTAATATAGTTGCTCACCCAATCACCCGGGGGCAACTCGATCACAATAAAGGAGACAATCGAGATCAAAAATAAAATGGGGATCAACATGATCACCCGGCGCACAATATAAAGTAGCATATATGAGGACCTTGTGGTACACAGGTAGAAAGGTAAAGAAGTAAATAAGTAAACGTGTATATAAGTATATTAAGTTAAGGAAAATGTCGGACTTTCCTTATGTACCTAACTACCTATCTACTTATGTACCTATCTACTTCTCTACCTGTTTACATATTTACTGCGCTTCTACTACGACAACGTTAAATTTCATCACCTGCTGCTCTGCATGAATTGAGAGCCTAGTCCAGTTGGGCGTAGATACCACGGCAGTTAATCAGGCACGTTACTCGTGTACATCATGGTAAAAATAGGGTACCTTATTTACGCCGGGATCTACTAGGATAGAAAACGTGTTTAAACACGTTTGCCGTCGCAGGTGTTGAATTCATTCAACACAAATTTAACGTTGTCGTACTACTCACCAAACCACAACTGCTCACCGGCGAAGTTACCGGCGATGGCGTACCCGGCGACGGGCACGTTGCGCAGGCGCTTGCTGGCGATCATTGGGTATTTCACATTCTCAACAATCGTAATCTGGGGCAGATTGGCCTGTTGCCATTGGTGACCCTGTTCGGCCAGCGCATTGTACTCTTCGGAGCCAGCCACAGCTTCCCAACGGGCCTTATTCATCGCAAAGGCTTCTTGTACCCAGGCTGGTGGTTCGACACCTTCGGTACCACCCGTATTGAACCAGCTCCACCAGGCTCGACCAAAGAGGCTCAGGTTGCCCATCAGGCGGTCATTGTCACCATTCTGGTCGTGGCCCCAGAAGACGGTGGCCTGTAGTTCATTGGCACTCTGCCGTTGACCCCACAGCTGGGAATCAATGCGTTTGATCTGGAAGTTGATGCCAATATCCTTCATCTGTTCAGTCAACAGTTCGGCAATTGGTTCCAAATCTGGGGCATGGGCACCATGTTCAACCAACATGGAGAAGGGGCTACCATCGGGGGCCATGCGGAAGCCGTCGGCATCCTTTTCGGTCATGCCCATCTCGTCGAGCAGTGCATTGGCCGCGGCAACATCATAGGTGGCGTTTTCTGCACCAACGGTCTTGTCTGGGTAACTGGCAAAGGTATAGTAGATGCTTTCGATGATCTCATCGCGGTTGATGGCGTGGCTCAGCGCCTTGCGGAAGCGCAGATCCTGTACCACCGACTGCCAGACCGGATCGTCGTAGGTCATATTGATAAAGATAGTGCTCGAATCGACGTGCATGTCGAGCAGGACGGTGTTAAAGCCGGCCTTCTCTTCATTCTCCTTATAGAGCGGCACCTTGACCAGACCCGTGCTCTCGCGCAGGAAGTCGATGTCGCCAGTCAGCACCTTCAGGTTGACGGCTTCGACATCTTCGACTTGCTGCGAAATAATTTTGTCGATGTAAGGAAGCTGTTTGCCTTCGGTGTCAACCTTAAAGTAGTAGGGGTTGCGCTCAAAGATCTTGGTGTTGGGTGAATCAGATGGTTGCAGTATCCAGGGGTTGATCGTCGGATAGCCAAGGCAGCGCTCGCGGGTTACATCCCAGTTCTGGCACCACTTCAGGCCAAAGAGCGTCCACCATTCTTCGGTCAGATTGTTGGCTTCCAGATCGGCCTTCATCTCTTCGATCGGCGTAAAATCAGGATGCCATTTTTTGAGGACATGGGCCGGGTTGATCAGCTCAGTGGAGCCATTCCAGCCTTCAATCACAAGATTGCGCAGGAAACCGCCATACGGCGAAGCAAAGGTGATGCTAAATGTGTAGTCATCGACAATTTCCAACACACCGGGCTCACCTTTGGGATCGTTGCCGACGCGGAAGCGGGACTTGAGACCGGCAGGGGTCAGCTTCTCGTTGCCGTAGATGTTCTCCCAAGTGAAGCGCACATCTTCGGTGGTGACCGGCTCACCGTCACTCCACTTCAATCCTTCGCGCATGCGGAAGGTAAAGACCGTGTTGTCATCCGAGACTTCATAGCTTTCCACGACGTTGGCTTCAATGCCCTGCACGCCCAGATCCGGTGCCGAAAGAGTCGGCTCGTTGAGCATTACGAAGACATCGGGCGCCCAGTCGGCGACACTATGGGCGGTGCGCAACACACTGCCATCCTGATATTGGCCAGGCGTCCAGTCGGGCTGATGCTCGGCGACCAACAAGGTGGCTGGTCCCACCACACGCGGCGTCTTGGGGAGGCGTTCTTCCAAGGCTGGCAACTCGCCTGCCGCGACCTTGGCGGCCAACATCGGTGCTTCCAACGCACCATCGGTGGCTGCGGCGTCGGCCGCCGGTGCCGCCGGTGCCGCGGCCGCCGGTGCTTCCGCGGCTGGCGCACCACCACAAGCGGCGATGAGCAGCGCTGTGATCACCAGCAAACTCAAAAATCGCAATCGTTTCATAAATGGTTCTCCTCGTTCATGTCGGACAGAAAGCTGGAAAAACGGAAATAGTTATGACACGTCGGTTGTTGAAAAATTGGTTGAGCGGCGCTCAGTAGGGACAATTTCTAAACAACCAAACGACTGTCGCAAATAGAGGGCGCTTAGGCATATTTATACCAGTTCAAGGACAAGACCTAGATCGCGCATTCGGGTAAGTTCATTGCCGTCGGCATGGATACCTGTGATCAACCGGTTGATTTCATAGAGCGGCGCAATAAAGCCCGCCCGGATCACACCGATTTTACTGGCATCCGCCAGCAGGATATTTTGCTGACCAGCTTCAAGCGCTTTGCGTTTAATTGGTATTTCTTCCAGGCTGGCATTGGTAATGCCAGCCACGGCGGAAACACCGCTTGCCGCCAGAAAGGCTTTATCAAAGTGAATATTGTAGGCGTGGATGCTGTGGAGTGCCAGCATGCCACTAAAGGTTAATGAATCTGCATGTAACGTGCCGCCAATTGCGATGAGGGTGATGTTGTGATTCAGACTCAGCCGGTTGATAATATTCAACCCATAGGTGACAACTGTGATCCGTTTGTCAGCTAGATAAGGCAACATGCATTCGCTGGTTGTGCCACCGTCGATGAAGATCGTGTCGCCTTCGGTAACCAGCTTTGCTGCGGCTTTGCCAATTTGGTCTTTCTCGGCAAAATTGGCAACTTGTCGTTCGCTGAAAGGTGTCTCACCGCCTGCCCCATGGATGAGCACCGCCCCACCATAGGTGCGCGTAAGCAATCCATGGGCACGTAACTGGCTTAGATCGCGGCGAATCGATGACCGGCTGACGCCAAAATGGGTAGCCAAATAGTCGACATTCACGCGCGACTTTTTTTCAAGCAGTAAGAGTATCGCTTGTCTTCTCTCTGCTGAATACATATGCACTCAATTGTGCAGAGCATGACGAAACCAAGTAGGGCGTGGCTTCTTTGATTGGATATGCATAGTTGGATATGCACGGTTGGATATGCACGGTTGGATATGCACGGTTGGATATGTAATTGTTGAAAATGGGATTAGTAAGCGCTATTATAGCCGCATTGTTGGCGATTGTCAAGCACGTATTTAACGAATTGCGCATGATTGTGAAAAACTGCGCAACAGTGTGCAAATTATGCTTGATCTAGCCTTGATGGCCCATGCGCAGGGTAACAAAGAGGCGCATGGTGAGGGCGCGCACCATTACCAGTGATTCGGACAAAATCATCAAACCGGCGAAGATTAAGCCCAAGGTGAGGGTGGCATCTTCGGCAATAATCGGCAAGAGCGGCGGTAGCGGTGCCCCGGCCGCTTCGGGAATGCGGAAGAAGGGAGTAAAGAGTTGCGCCGTATAGAGACCAATCAGCGACCCGACGACTGCGCCATAGAGGGTGAGCAAGCCATATTCCAACACAACTTGCACCAACACCTGGCCGCGCCACAGCCCAATCGCGCGCATAATGCCAAATTGGTAGAGCCGCTCCTGTAACGAGGCATAGTTATGCACCAAGAGCGCCAACATAGCCATGACGGTGGCGGCCAAAAAGCCAACCGAGAGTGTGCCAAAGATACCCACGCGCTCCATCTTGGCCTGATCGATGGCGATGGCGTCTTTCGCATCGCGTGGCAATGTGGGTTCGAGACCAATGGCGCGCACTTCGGTGAAAAGTTCACGCCCCGTGGCATTTTCCTGGGTACGCAACCAGATAGAATGGGCAAATTCGGCACCAGATTGGGTATATAGGTGCTCCAAATTGCCAATTACGACGATTTCCGCATTTTCAACCGTGGGAAAATGGTGGTAGAGGCCCGCCACTGTAAATTCGCTGTCAAGCGAAATGCCGTCGGCCACGCGCACATTCATGCGAAATTGGTCGCCAATGCGCAAACTGAGCGCTTCCATGAGTGCCGGCGTCACCAGCACATTCTCGGGTGCCAGGGCCAGGCGATTCATGAGCGCGCCCAGTGATTCGTCGGCAAAGTCGGCGCGAAACCAGGCGACATTGCTAAAATCAACGCGATCCAGTGCCAACAGGCGACCTCTGAGGGTGCCACTGTTGGTGCTGGGAATCGAGATAGGGTAATTGCCGACGCGTGTCGCCGCTGCTACCCCTGGCAGGGCAGCAAAGGTATCTTTGGGTGGAATCAAGCCTTCGGTGCGCGCTGTGCTGCCTTCGCTGGTTTCGATATAGGGCAGAAAGGAAACATCGGCCCCAATCCGATAGTAGACCTGATCGATCAACCACTGGTCCAGGCTTTCGGCCATGGAGCGCGTATAGACGCCCATTGCCAGTGCCACAATTACCAGCAGCAGTGGGTTGACATAACTCTGGCTGCTACGGCCCAACTGGCGCAGCGCCAGATGCAGCGTGAGCCAGGGTGTGCGCGCCGCGATCAGATCAAAGAGTGCCAGCATCCAGGGAAAGACGCGCATACTGATCAACGTGACACATAGGATGAAAAGGGCGGGGGCCAATACCAGCAGCGGATCTTGAAAAAGTTGCGTGGCATTGTCGCTAGCGCTGGCAATCCGGCCCGTGATGCGATTGGTGATGCCTTCGGCCAGTGTGCCCTTGACCAGCAGCTGTTGATAGACATAATAGGTGGGCAGCGCCAGCAGGAGATCGAGATAGGTGCGTTGCCAGAAGGGCGCACGCAGGGGCCGCGATCCTTCGCGCGCTTGCTCTACCACACTCTGGCGCGCGGCTTGGATCGTGGGCCCAATGCGTGAGAGCAGGGCCACGCCCAGGGCCACGGCAATCAACGTAGAGTCGATGCCCTGGATCGAGACGGGCAGCCGCGGGCGATCGACAAAGGCCAGAAAGCTAGATGTCTGCCCCATGCCAAGCGCCAACAACATGCCAAAGCCAATACCCAGCGGCACGCCGATTACAAAGAGCAGCGCTTCTTCGAGCAGGGTGAGGCCCAGAATGTTGCCCAGTGTCATGCCGCGGCTGACCAGGAGCGCGGTTTCGCGCTGTTGCCAGCGCACAATGATCAGCGAGATCTGTAGCAAAAAATAGAGCAGAAAGGCAAGCGCGGGAATGTTGAAGCCCAGCAACATGAGCGTCAATCCCGATTGGCGGCGCACAAAATCCTTGAGCGGATCGAGCGGCGACACATCCAAGCGCGCCCCTGGCAGATAGCGATTGACCACCGTCATACCCTGTTCAAAACCATTCGCATAGTCTGCGGCATATTTGGGATTGAGGGGTGCGTCATTCAGGATGATGTGCCAGTTAACAAAGCCCGATTTAGCAGGCAGCATGGGATCGATAAATTGAAGAAAGCCTGTGCGCCCCACCAGTAACGCGGTGCGCAGTGTTGTGTCTGGATTGGAAAACCAGAAGGTATCCGCGACATCTTTGGCTTGCCAGAGGCCGCGGATGTGAATCTTGCGCGGGGCAGTGCGTAGATTGACGGTGACTTGAAAGCGCTCGCCAGCGCGGATGCCCATTTCTTCGGCCAGGCGCGCGTGCATCCACACATCCAGCGTTTCGGGATCGACGGGATCATAGTTGCCAAACGGTTCGCCCGCCACAATTTCCAACTGGTCGGCCACTGCGGCAATATAGACCACGTTGACCGTGTTGAGAAACGATTTGGCCGAGCCATAGCGCGCATCGTCGGGCATGGGCACCAACATCAAGCCGCCACTTTCCACCTGAATGCCCAGATGTTCCAGCGGCAGGCCGATTTCCGCGGCCATGGTGTTGCCAATACTCTGGCCGACATTTTCGGCATCGATCAATGAAACCGGTTTGCGCGACGAGGGTTGAAAATAGACGCGCGTAGAAAAGGGAATGCGCCCGGTGCTGCGCTGCAATGCATCCAACTCTTGCTGTAAAATGACGCGATCGACCGCCTGGCTGAAAAAGCCCGCGCTGGTCAGCAGGCCGACCGCCAGCACAATGCCAACCAGGGCCAATAGGGTGAGGGTCGGTCGATTGGCCAACCGTTGGTAGGTCAGACGACAGAGATCAAGAAAAAGACGTGGACGCAGCATGAAATTTTATGCAAAAAAATCTATAGATACAATACCCGCACAACGCTGAAGGAGTATACCACAGCGTGCCCATGTCAGAAATCTAGCCTCAGGATTTTTAACGCTCGGCTTACTTTTGGAATATGAAGTAAGATGTGCTGGGGAAAAATAAAGCGTTGCGTGCCATTGCCTAAGCCAGTATCCCCTTATGAATATGAATTTGTCCGTTTACCTAACCGATGCTATATTGATACCGTTTGTATCCGTTTTGTCCACTATTCCAATATGTTGGACACAAAAATGAAAATAGATAGAGATGTATGCTGTATCGATCTATTTCTACGATTGAGCACAGAGATACCCTTGTGCTTGCCTGCCACTATCCTGGGATGACTGTTGCCCTCACTTGGCCACGCCTTGCCCATCGCACAACCTACCTTTCTGATTGTCTTACTGCTTGCTCTTTTCTTGTGGATTAGTGTAAGCCCAACGGCAGAATGCTTGTTGCGGCTGTCGATTGGCTAAGGATTGAACCGAATTAGCGAATCTGAGCGCCATTGCTGCTTGATGCGCTAACCAAGTGACTAACTTGCCCTTTATACCTGTCGGCGATCTCATCAGTCAGAGGACTATTTGACGCCGACGTTATCTATATTTATCACCACTGGTTTCTTGAAAGGAGGATGACCTTTGATTTTTTGATCTCGCTGACTTGGCGCTGGCTTAACAATGGGGTCTACTTTACACCTGTATTTGTGTTTCTACTACCCGCCGCCGGCCTAGCTGGCGCAAACAACGGAAAAGAAAAAAGATGAAATCTTTACAACAGGACTGGTTTTCCAATGTCCGCAATGATCTGCTGGCGGGCCTCGTGGTCGCGCTTGCCTTGATCCCCGAAGCGATTGCCTTCTCGATTATTGCCGGCGTAGATCCCAAGGTGGGGCTCTACGCCTCGTTCTGCATCGCGATTGTCATTGCCTTTACCGGGGGCCGTCCGGGCATGATCTCGGCGGCGACGGGTGCAATGGCGCTGGTGATGGTCACGCTGGTGCGCGAGCATGGTCTGCAATACCTCTTGGCTGCGACTATATTGACTGGGGTGTTACAAATGCTCGCTGGCTGGCTGCGCCTGGGTGCGTTGATGCGCTTTGTCTCCCGTTCTGTCATCACCGGCTTTGTCAATGCCCTGGCTATCTTAATTTTTATGGCCCAATTGCCAGAGCTGACCGGGGTGAGTTGGATCGTCTATGTGATGGTGGCTGCGGGCTTGGCTATTATCTATCTTTTCCCCTACCTTACCAAGGCTGTCCCTTCGCCGCTGGTAGCAATTGTGGTGCTGACGGTGGTCGCCATTAGCATGGGGCTGGATATCCGTACGGTGGGTGACATGGGCCAACTGCCCGATAGCCTGCCGGTCTTCCTATTGCCCCAGATTCCGCTGAATTGGGAGACACTGCTGATCATCTTTCCGGTGTCGGCCACGTTGGCTGTGGTGGGCCTGTTGGAATCGATGATGACGGCCTCGATTGTCGATGACCTGACCGATTCGTCCAGCGACAAGAACCGCGAATGCATGGGGCAGGGCATTGCTAATATTGCTTCGGGTTTCCTAGGCGGCATGGCCGGCTGCGCTATGATCGGCCAATCGGTCATCAACGTGAAATCGGGTGGGCGCGGGCGACTCTCTACCCTGGCAGCAGGTGTCTTTTTGCTGCTGTTGTTGTTGTTCATCGGTGATTGGGTGGCCCGGATTCCCATGGCTGCCCTGGTCGCCGTGATGATCATGGTTTCGATTGGCACCTTCAGTTGGTCCTCGATCCGCAACCTGCGTAAGCACCCGGCGACCTCCAGCATGGTCATGCTCGCTACGGTCACCATCGTGGTCATCACCCATGACCTAGCCCAAGGGGTGCTCGTTGGTGTGCTGCTCTCCGGCATCTTCTTTGCCCACAAGGTCATGCAGCTTCTGCATGTCACTTGGATCTCTGAGGATGAAGGGCGCGTGCGCACCTATCATGTGACTGGGCAAGTCTTCTATGGCTCGGCGGAACGCTTCATCAATGCCTTCGATTTCAAGGAAGTGATCGAGAAGGTACGCATTGATGTCAGCCGCGCCCACTTCTGGGACATTACCGCGATCAGCGCGCTGGACAAGGTGGTGATCAAGTTTCGCCGCGAGGGCACAGAGGTGGAAGTCATCGGGCTCAACGAGGCCAGCACCACGATGGTCTATCGTTTTGCGATCCATGACAAGCCGGATGCCGCCGAACAATTGATGAGCCACTAGGAGGAGACCACCCCATGACGAATGAACCCATGACGAATGAACCCATGACGAAGAACGAAAACAAGGTATTGGCTTGTGTCGATCAGTCGCGTTTCGCCAACTATGTGGCCGACTATGCGGTTTGGGCGGCCAACCGCATGGATGCCCCGTTGGAATTTCTGCATATCATCGACCGACACCCTGCGATTGCCAACAGTGATGATCGTAGCGGGGCCATCGGTATTGATGCACAGGAAAATCTGTTGACCGAACTCGCCGATCAGGACGAGGCGCGCAGCAAAGCAGTGCGTGAGCAGGGCCGTCTCTTTCTCAATCGCTTGCGCGAACGGGCAGTGGCCGCTGGGGTCGCCTCGCCCGACGTGCGCCAGCGCTATGGCGAGTTGGAAGAGACGCTGGTCGAGCAGGAAGCCGGTGTGCGGCTCTTTGTGCTGGGGCGGCGTGGCGAGTCCGCCGAAACCACCCAGCGCGACTTGGGGCGGAATGTCGGGCGGGTCGTGCGCGCCCTGTCCCGCCCGATTCTGACCGTCACCACCGACTTCACCGCGCCGCGCCGGGTGATGATCGCCTTTGACGGCGGCATTGTAACGCGGCGCGGCGTCGAAATGGTGGCCGCCAGTCCTCTCTTCCGTGGCCTACCAATCCACCTACTCATGTCTGGCAAGGAAAGTCAAGACGCTGCCAAGCAGCTTGAGTGGGCCAAGACGACTCTGGAGGCCACAGCTTTTGAGGTTGTCGCTTCGCTGATCCCTGGCGACGCCGAACTCGTGATCGCCAAGACTATTCAGGAACAGACAATCGACATGCTGATCATGGGTGCGTACAGCCATTCTCCCCTGCGTACCCTGTTGTTTGGCAGCAAGACCGCCGACCTGTTGCGTTTCACCACGCTGCCGACACTGTTGCTGCGGTAGTTTCAGATATACGGGTGATGGGTATTGGCACCACCCGTCACCTGCTACGCTTCTGTGGTTGGGTAGACGCGCGGAAAGGCTTTGCCTTGCATCGCTTGGCCATCGGCCACTTCGACAAACGGCTTCATGGGATGATTGCCACTGGCGACAAAGCGCGCATCTTGCGTCATGTAGTGCAGCGCAATGGCGCGGCGATGGCGACCGCTCGTATTGGCGTGGGAGCCGTGCCAGGTGAGGGCATGGTGATAGTGGACCTCACCCTTTTTTACTGGGCAGCGCACAACCTTGATCGCGTGATCGGCAAAGTGATCAGGCATATCCGTATACTCTTTTAAGGTGTGTAGAAAGGCAATATTGTCGCCCCACAGATGTGAACCGGGCACCATGCTCATACAGCCATTTTCCTCATCCGCATCATCCAGCGCCACCCACGCGGTGACTTCGGTCATGGGCGCGATAATCGGCCAGTAGGGGGCATCCTGATGCCACATATTGATGCCACCAATCGCCGGTGGTTTGTATTGAATCTGGTCATGCCAGATGCGCAGTTCTTGAGCATTGGTCAGTTGGGCTAGGCCAGTTGTAATTGCGGGATGGGCGATCAAACTGTGGAAGGGTTCGCTCGCCATCCAGATGTTGACGATCTGCCACACCGGTGCGCCCTCCGTGCGCGCCAAATTGCGTACCAGCACCGGTTGGGCGATGTCGGTGCGGTCGCGCTCCTCAATTACACGCATTGTCTCGCTACGTAGATCTTCGACTTGCGCATCGGTCAGTACCACGCCGCCATTGACATAGCCATTGGCCTTGAAGAAATCGATTTGTGCTTGGGTTAACATCGGTCCTCCTTTTATTGCTAAGTTGATTGTAACGTGGGAAAGTGAGAATGCCAAATGCCAGACAACAAGTGAATGGGCTCTCCCCACCCGCGCAAATTGGCACAGCACAGCAGGCATCATATATGATTGGTAGCGAAATGGGAATGGACGTAGGTCATGCAAGCATGGACAAGAATAATAAGACACAACTAGATGCATATTGCAGTAGTAAAGACTTCACTCTTTCTGTGAATAGGACAAAGATTGAAGTCTTTACTCGGCGTACTATGAAATAGTGACCAGAATAAGTATATTAGACCTTATTCCGATTTAATTTTGTGCATGCGTAGGTGCGGTTTGTAACCGCACAAGCAGGGTGGCGCCAGCGTTGTGCGGTTACAAACCGCACCTACCAGAACCACCATACCCTGTTTTGTCGCCCAAAGAACAAATCGGAATAAGTATATTATGCAACGAGTAACACCCGCACAAATTCAACCTGTTGTCCGCATTGCCAATTATCACGATGTCGCGCCGCTGCACTGTTGGCCCCAACGCACGATCCCCGATCTCCAGTTGATTTTTATTGTCAAAGGCCACTTTGAATATAATCAGGGCGATCAGTCTGTGTCCGCCGGTCGTGGCGATGTGCTGTGGATCGAACCAGGACAAGTGCATACATTGTGCCACATGGACAGCCATAGCACAGGCACGATTTCGGGCATTCATCTAGAGTTGATCCCCACTGGATCATGGACGGCGGGCGACTATCGGCTCAGTCAAGCGCCGGAACGGGTGACACAGGCGAATGACAGCGCCTATTTGGGGGAACGTTTTCGGCGAATGGCCCAGGTGTTTGGCAACTATCTACCACAGCGCGATCTGCTGCTCAGCACCATGGCGCGTGAAGTCGTGCTATTATTGTTGGGACACTGGCAACAGCCCGCCACGGCCAACCTATCGCCGCGTATGGCGGAAATGCTGCACTTTATTCGGGCCAATCTCCAGGGTTCGCTCTCGCGTCAACAACTGGCGCTGGCCTTTGGCGTCTCGCCTGAGCATATCAACTTGCTCTTTCGTCGCGAACTGGGCACAACCCCTTCTGCTGTGATCAACCGCGAGCGCGTCATGTTGGCCTATCGCTTGATCCACGAGCAGGGCAAGAGCGTCAAAGAAGCGGCCTATGCCGCCGGTTACCAAGATCCGTTCTACTTTTCGCGCGTCTTCAAACGGATCTTGGGGATTCCTCCTTCCCAGGTGAATTAAATGAGACACGAGATACTAGTACAGTTGGGCGTAGATACCACGGCAGTTAATCAGGCACGTTACTCGTGTACATCATGGTAAAAATAGGGTACCTTATTTACGCCGGGATCTACTAGACACTAAGTCATGGTCATCGAACCTGTCATTGCGGATTTTTCGGCGGCGTTTTGCTGATAAGAGCGGTCGCGCGCAACCGTCTTGACGCCCAGTGTACGCCAATAGTATTGTAACGTCGGCTGTGTCCAGCCCTTGTAGATCTCCTCCCAACCCAGGCGATTGTAATGGGGCAGCAGACCATCCTCAACTATCGGTTGTGACACGCCCTGGTAGCGGTAATCGACCGAAATGCGCAACCCATCAGCCGAGCGATTGGGCAGCGCTTTGTGAACGGTGTGGCTGTGAAAGAAGAGGACATCGCCCTGCTGGAAGTCATTGCCGTGCCATTCGTGGGCCAGTGCTTCGGTGTCGATCGCCAGACCGCCCGCACCATTCGCCTTGTGCACCGGCAAAATGTCATGCGTGTGCGAGCCAGCAAGCACCAGTAAACTGCCCAGGCTTTGGGGACAGTCGCGCAAGGGGAACCAGGCGGTGTACGTCTCGGGCGTGCCCTGCACATGGACAAAGTCCTGGTGCGCCGGGGTCGTAAAATGTTCGGCTTGGGGAAAGGTGATGCGCGCAATGTTGCGTGGGTGGACAAAGGCTGGTTCTTGCACCAACGTTTCGATCATGCCCAACAATTCGGGGCGATGGGCCAGGGCATGAAAGGCTTCCAGCCGTTGCAGATCATCATACACGTCCCAAAATTCTGGCGAGCCTTCCAAGCGCGCCACCCCTTGCGCATGACCGGCAGCGTCTGCCCAGCCATGGTTTTGGCAGATGGTCAAAATCGCCTGTTGGGCTGCCGCTAGGGTCGCTTGCGGTAGCAGTCCGCGCACAAAAAGATAGCCATCCTGGCGCATACGGGCGCGCAGTGCTGTGGGTTGATCGAGCAAATCGGTTGCGTCAATAAAAGGTTTCATCGGTTGTTCCTCTGCTTGTTCCTGTGAATTATGCGCTAACCACTGGCTTGGTGGGATGATAGATCAGCGGCGTTTGTTCATCATCTTCCAGCTTATCGCCGATCTGCAACTTGGCAAGTTGTTCCTTGCGCAAGATGTTGGCCTTGCCATTAAAGGTGCTGCCGTCGGGCATATAGGCACAAGTCATGGCGCGCCGCCAGCCAGGCGTCATGTTGACGCCTGCACCGTGCGCCACCAAGCCATTGTGAAACGAGCAGGAACCCGCCTTCATGGGCGTGGGTACTGCTTTGAGTTTGCCCCAATCGGTGTACACCTTGAAGAGATCGCCAATGTTGGGGCCAATGCCCGAATTTTCGTAGGTGGCACTTTTGTGCGTGCCGGGCAAGAACCAGAGACAGCCATTCTCCAGCGTCACATCATCCAGCGCCACCCAGATGGTGATGGCGTCGCGCGAGTGAAAGGACCAGTAGGGATTGTCCAGATGCCAGCCGGTGGGATTGGCCCAGGGCTGTTTGATCAAGGCTTGATCGTGCCAGATGCGAATCCCTTCCACGCCAGCAATCGTGGCCGCCAACTGACCCAACCGCGCATCCAACATTAATTTGCGCATGCGGTCATTACTCTGCCATAGGTTGACCCGCTGCACAAAAACATTGTTGTAATAGGCATCATCGTCGGTCACCTCGGCGTGGCCGGGGATGCGCACCCGCCCACGCCCGGTGACCGCCTCATCGACAGTTTCCCGCCATTCGGCCAATTCATCGGGTGTCAAGAAATCATCCATGACCACAAAACCGTTCTCGCGATACGCATCGATCTGTGCTTGCGTTGGTGTGCTGTTCATAGTATTGGTTCTCTGCTTCCGTCTACTGATTGGACATACAAATTACACAAAGCCTGTTGATTTGGCATAAAAAGCCCGTAAAAAGCCGCCAAAAAGCTTTGAAAAACCATGAAAAATTTGGTGTGCATAGGGTGCGCTCTGATTATAACGAACCGTGACAATTGGTGCAATGTTCTCAAAGCTGCACACAAATTTGCCTCTAGATCGGCTCCGGTGTATAAACGACAATATGACTGCACACGCACCGATTCCCATCTATACCCTTGGCTATGGCGACCGTACGCCCGCCCAATTGCTGGCCTTGTTGCAAGCGTATGGCATTGCCTACCTGATCGATGTGCGTGCGGCTACGGAGGCGCGCACGCTGCCCGACTTGGCACAACAGGGTGTGCGCTATGTGGATATGCGGGCCGCGCTCGGCCATGCCAACAGCAATGAACGGGACGATGCGGCCTATCAACAGGCGATTGGTCGTCTGCGCACCGCCTTTACCCAACAGCAACGCATTGCCTTGCTCGGCAATGCTGTGGATCCCGCGCGCTGTCACCGCAGCTATGCGATTGGCGCAACGCTGGCCGCGCTAGACATTCCAGCCGTGCATATCGACGCACAGGGCGCGTTGCAATTGCAAGCGGCGATCATGGCGCGCCGCCAGTCGTCCAGTCCAGTGACAGAATCAAACGCCGCGCCGATTCTACCCAACGGGGAGACACCGCGGGCGCTGCTCAAGCGCGTCTTTGGCTATGATGAATTTCGCCCAGGGCAAGCGCAGATTGTCGAGAATGTGCTGGCGCGGCGCGACACCTTGGTGATCATGCCGACAGGGGGCGGCAAATCGCTCTGTTATCAGTTGCCAGCGTTGCTGCTGGACGGCCTGACCCTAGTCGTCTCGCCGTTGATCGCGCTCATGCAAGATCAGGTCGATGCATTGCGCCAATTGGGCGCGCCAGCGGCCTATTTGAATAGCACGCTCTCTGCTGCCGACTATCACGCAACGGTCGGACAGGTCAAAGCGGGGCGTCTCAAATTGCTCTACATGGCCCCGGAAACGTTGCGCCGGCCAGAGAGCTTGGCGCTACTAGAAGGGTCGCGTTTGCAGGCGATTGCGATTGACGAAGCGCACTGTATTTCGCAGTGGGGTCATGATTTTCGGCCTGAGTATCGCCAATTGGTGATGGTGCGCCAACGTTTTCCGCAAGCCGTCTGTATTGCGCTCACGGCCACGGCCACGCCACGTGTGCAACAGGATATCAAAGAGACACTCGATTTCCGCGCTGAGAACGCCTTTGTCGCCAGCTTTGATCGGCCCAATCTGTTGATTGAAATCAAACCCAAGGTTGACACGGTGCGCCAGGTGTTGGATTTCCTGGCTGCCCATCCCAAGCAATCGGGCATTATCTATTGTTCCACCCAGCGCCATGTGGATGATCTGGCGGCCACCTTGAACGCCAACGGCATTGGTGCGCTGCCCTATCACGCGGGGCTGGAGATTGCTACGCGCCAACGTAACCAGCGCGCCTTTATGGTCGATGATGTGCCGGTGATGGTGGCGACGATTGCCTTTGGTATGGGGGTTGATAAGCCGGATGTGCGCTTTGTGTTGCATGTGGATCTGCCCCAGGATGTGGAGAATTACTACCAACAGATTGGCCGTGCCGGCCGCGACGGTGAGCGCGCCGATTGTCTGCTGCTCTTTGGCTATGGCGATGTCCACACCATTCAACATTTTATCCGTGAAGGCGCCGAGAGCGAGCGCACCGGGCGCATGAACCGGTTGCAAACACTGGTCAGTTGGGCCGAAACGACTGAGTGTCGCCGCCGCCAACTGCTGGCTTATTTTGGCGAAAGCTATACCGCGGACAACTGTGGCATGTGCGACAACTGTGTGCGTCCGGCAACCCCTGCTGTAGATTTGACGATCGACGCGCAAAAGTTTCTTTCGTGCGTGTTGCGTACCGGCGAAAAATTTGGCACCGGGCATATTATTCAAGTGTTGCGTGGCGCGCGCGCGCAAAATGTGTTGAAGTGGGCGCACGACAAACTTTCCACCTACGGTATCGGTCAAGCGTATGCCGAAGCAACCTGGAAACATCTGGCACAGCAGTTTATTCAACAGGGCTTGGTGCAGCATGCACTCGACTTTGGCACGCTCAGCCTGACGGACAAGGGGCGGTCTGTGCTGAATGGCGCAGCCGTGTGGGGCACATTGCCCGAAGCGCCCACCTATGGTGCCGCGTCCGCAACCCCGCCGACCTATGAGCTTGTCCTCTTTGAACAGTTGCGCGCCGCACGCAAAACCGTGGCCGACGACGCCGGTGTGCCACCCTACATGATCTTCGCCGACCGTGCACTGCAAGAAATGGCGACCTATCTGCCCCAATCTGTGGAGGGCTTTGCCCTGATCCATGGCGTGGGGCGGGCCAAAATTGAACGTTATGGTGAGCAATTTCTGGCGTTGATCCGCGATTATTGTGCAGAACAAAATTTGACCGAACGCCCGAAACAGGCGCGCCCCGTGACCCGTGTGAGCACAGCCAAAGCGCGCAGCGACGAAGTTGGCGAAGGCTTTACCGCCGGTCAATCGCTGGCCGAAATTGCCCAACAATTTGGTGTGAAACGCCAAACGGTGATTGCCAATCTGGCCAAGTATGCCGACGAAGGCAATGCCGTCGATGTAACGCGCCTCCAGACTGAATCCACCCTGACACCCCAGCAGCAAGCCGCTGCGATCGCCGCCTTTGGCGAATTTGGCGATCAATACCTGAAGCCTGTCTTTGACGCGCTAGCGCAACAGGTAGATTACGAAGAGTTACATCTAGTACGCTTGCTCTACCGGCTACAGCAAACAATCTCGTAACATCGTTCGCTACTCCTGTACATCCTGCACACCTATATACCGTGAAATCCGAAATAACTGCCAATAGACAGGGCATGCTGGCCGTGGTATACTGGCTACTAAGTGCCAACGCTGGTTGGGTAAAAATCGCAATTTTCAAACAAGCGGATGGCAGTGTATAATCAAACCGTCAATCAAATTCGCCTCAATCAAATTCGACTTCGTCTATCTTCGTCTATGATGGGTGCTCGCGGCGATTGATTGCACACAGCGCGCGCTCGTTTCTCAACTCCAACGTTCAAATTCATTCATTCAAATTCATTGTGTATCTCTGGACTACGTAGCGTATCTGTGCGCGCTGCCGGCAAAGCATCTCCCGCCACCCGAATTGATCACGCAGCAATAGCAATGTGCCGCTATGTTCATCCCGATGCAGTTCATCCCGTTCAAGCTCCTTCCCATTCACGTTCATACGATAAAGGAAATGCTCCATGAAGAAATGCACGACCACGACAGCCCTTGTGCGCATGTTGGCCTTGGTTGTCCTTCTCTTGCTCGCGGCCTGTGCGCCAGCCGTGGCCCCGACGACCACGACCGAAACCACGACCGAAACCACGACTGAAAGCGAAGCCGGCAGTGGACAAGCGGGCGGACGCTTGGTGATCTCGACCAATGCGCCCCAAATTCTGCTCGATCCCACCACCACCACCTCCAACAATGATATTATGCTCCACCTAAATCTCTATGAACTGCTCTATCGTGTCAACCGCGATGGCACAGAGCTAGAGCCTTCGGCCGCAGAGTCGTATGAGACCAGCGAAGATCTCATGGTGTGGACCTTTCATCTGCGCGAGGATCTGATGTTCTCGGACGGTAGCGCGCTTACCGCCGAAGACGTGGTCTTCTCCATCGAACGCGGTCGCCGCGAAGAATCGCTCTGGGCTTGGCTCTATGATGATGCTGGGCTGGAGACGGTCGAAGCGCCCGACGCGCAGACCGTTGTCTTTACGCTGAACAAACCCTTTGTGCCCTTCCTAAGCTATGTTGCTGGCTATTGGGCAGCGATTTTCCCCAAAGCCGCGTTGGAAGCGCAAGGTGATACCTTTTTCGATAACCCGGTGACCAGCGGCCCCTTTATGGTCAAGGAGATCGTCCAGGCCGACCATATCACCTTGATCGCCAATCCGCATACGCTTACCCCGCCGCTGCTGGAAGAGGTAGAGTTTGTACTGATTCCCGACGACAATACGCGTATCTTAAAGCTCCAGGCCGGCGACATTGACGTAGCCGTCGATGTGCCAGCCAGCCAGATCGATGCGGTGAGCGCGATTCCTGGCCTTACCGTTGCGGCCTATCCCTTTGCCTTTGCCAGCGGCATGACGCTGAACCATGCCAAGCCACCGCTGGATGATCTGAATTTCCGGCTGGCACTGAACTATGCCGTTGATCGCGAAGCACTGATCAAGGCGGTGCTCTTTGGCCATGGCGAAGTGGCCACCAGCTTCCTGCCCAAAGGTGTGATGTACTGGTCCGACAGTGTACCTGGCTACCCGTATGATCTGGACAAAGCCAAAGAATATCTGGCCCAATCGAAGTATGCCGATGGAGCTGAGTTCGAAATTTGGACGACGCCCACCAGTGTCACCAACAACGAAATTGCCACGGCGCTCCAGGGCATGTGGAGTCAGTTGCCCGGGGTGACTGCCACCATTGTGCAGCTCGAAAGTGGCGTCATGACCGAGCGCCGCACCAATGGCGAACACTGGATGACCGCTGGCGGCTTCTCCAGCGACGTGGTCGATCCGGATCAGATCAGCAACTGGTATCTGACGGGCTACATTCATCAGTTTACCAATGCCGACATCTCGGCCGTACAGCCCATGATTCAAGCTGCCCAGATCGAAGTTGATCCGGCCAAGCGCGAGCAAATGTATGCCGATATTCAGAATTGGGCATGGGAAAGTGCCAACAATATTAGCCTCTACTATCGTGCCAATCAATGGGGCATGTCGGACAAGGTTAAAGATCTCTGGGTGGATCCTGTGATGGGTCTGCGCCTGCGCGAAGCTTGGGTAGAACAATAATCTAGCTGTGACATGACAGGCGGCGCTGAATGCATTCAGCGCCGCCTGTCTACCCATTGGAGACTGTTTTGGGTAAATATATTCTGCGACGGCTCGTTCAATTGATTCCGGTGTTGATCGGGGTGAGCGTAGTCGTCTTCTTTATGATCCGCCTGATCCCCGGCGATCCAGCCAATGTGATGTTGGGCGAACGCGGTAGCCAGGAAGCGCGCGATCAGATCCGTACGACCTTGGGGCTGGATGAGCCGATCTATGTACAATATGGTCTTTTTGTGATGCGGCTGGCTCAGGGTGATCTGGGTGACTCGTTTGTGCTGCGCCGACCCGCCATGCCGCTGATTCTCGAACGCTTTCCGCGCACGCTCTTTCTGGCGGTCTATGCGGTTGTGCTGAGCGCGCTGTTGGCCTTTCCGCTGGCGCTGATCTCGGCGCTTAAGAAAGATACGCTGGCCGACCAGATCATTCGCGCCTGTGCTACCCTCACGCTGTCTATGCCCAGCTTCTGGATCGCGCTGTTGCTGATCATCACCTTTAGTGTCCGGTTGCGGATCTTTCCATTTGCGGGCTATGGCGACAACTGGCGGGAGCATCTGCTCTATCTGTTTCTGCCAGCGCTCTCGATTGCCTTGGCGGGCAGCGCGGTGTTTGTGCGCAATCTGCGCGCCGCGATTCTTGAAGTGTTGCAATCGGACTATGTGCGCACGGCGCGCGCCAAAGGCCTCAGCTCGCGTACGGTCTTTATCTGGCATGTGTTGCGCAACTCGCTCATCTCCACGGTTACGCTGCTGGGGCTGCATGTGGCCTATACGGTGGGCGGCGCCGTGATTATCGAAACCGTCTTTGCCATTCCTGGCCTGGGGCGCTTTCTGCTCGACTCGATCTTTGCGCGCGACTATCCGGTCGTCCAGGCGATCACGCTGCTGCTGGCCGTCTTGGTCATCTTTGTCAATCTATTAACCGACATTATCTACGCATTGGTCGATCCGAGAGTGCGCTATGATTGAATCCAAAGAACGCGCTACACCAGCGGCTGTCGCTATGCTTTCCCTCAAGCAACCAACTCCCTCGTCGATCGGGCGGCCCCAGTGGAACCGCTTCAATCGCACCCTGTATATTGGCATTGCCTTGGTGATATTGGTTTTTCTGATTGCTTGGGGTGGGCCGCTGCTTTCGTCCTATGATCCGATCACGCAGGATCTGCAGAGTGCCATGCAAGGTCCTACCCGTGCCCACCCCCTCGGCACCGATCAATTTGGCCGGGATGTGCTCACACGCATCCTCTATGGTCTACGCATTGATTTGCAGATTGGCATTATTGCCACCCTCTACACCATGGCCTATGGCGTGGCGATTGGCGCGCTGGCTGGCTATTATGGTGGCTGGACTGATACGATCCTTATGCGCTTCCTGGATATTTTCATCGCCTTTCCGCAATTGGTGCTGGCGATTGGCGTGATTGCCATGCTCGGCCAGGGGGTGCTCAATATGTACATTGCGATTGGCGTCGTCGGCTGGATTACCTATGCGCGGCTGGCACGCGGCGAGGTGCTGGTGGCCAAGGAGATGGATTATGCCCAAGCGGCCCGTGCGATTGGCGCGCGCGATCGCCGGATCATCTGGCGGCACCTGATGCCCAATGTGCTGACCCCCGCCATCATCTTTGCCATGTCCGACGTGGTGCTCAATATTCTCTTTGCCTCGGCGTTGGGCTTTCTGGGGTTGGGCATTCAGCCACCTTCGCCCGAACTGGGCGCGATGATCGCCGATGGGCGCAAGTTCATGCTCACCGAGCCCAACCTGACCACCTTCCCAGGGCTGGCCGTGGTGCTCGTCGGCGTCGCCTTTAGCGTGCTGGGCGATGGATTGGCCGATTATCTGCGGCCACAATCCTCCTAAAATAGGTAGAGACGCAAAATTTTGCGTCTCTACCTGCCACGAAAGGATTTTATGAGAATTTTTATCTCAGTGGATATTGAAGGGGTTGCCGGTGTAACCCATCGCGATCACACCAAATTAGAAGGCATTGAATACGAGACGGCGCGCCGGTGGATGACCGAAGAAGCCAACGCCGCAATTGAAGGAGCAATGGCCGCCGGTGCCACCGAGATCGTTGTTGCCGACTCGCATGGCCACCTGCGCAACTTGCTGCCCGATCTGCTGCACCCCGATGCCTTGTTGGTGCGTGGATCACCCCGTGCGCTGTGTATGATGGAAGGGTTGGATGATTCCTTTGCCGGTGCCTTTTTGATCGGCTATCACGCACGGGCGGGCGACGCACGCGGCATCTTGGCCCATACTTTTCTGGGCATCTCGGTCTATGGCGTGCGGCTCAATGGCGTGGAAGTGGGCGAGTCGGGGCTCAATGCGGCAATTGCGGCTCATTTTGGCGTGCCGATTGCGCTGGTAACGGGCGACGATGCGCTGGCCGCCGAGATCGAAGCGCTGTTGCCCTGGAGTGAACGGGTGATTACCAAATGGGCGCTCAGCACCTACGCGGCCAAAAATCTGAGCCCCAAGCACGCTCAACAGCGCATTCGCGTGGCCGCCCAGCGTGCCGTAGCGCGCTTGGCCGCGATGCAACCCTATCCCCTGACCAAACCGCTGCAACTCGAAGTAGACTTTATGCGCCCTGTCCAGGCGCAACTGGCCGCCGATATTCCCGGCGTCGAATGGATCGCTGGGCGCACTGTGCGCTACACCACGTCGGACATGCTGGAACTGACCCGTGTCTGGCGCGTCATGCTCAATCTCAGCATGAACGAGCGCTTCGTGTAGATACTCCTGTTGAATTGAATCGTAGATTGCAAAAGGGTTCGACCAGCGTTACTGGTCGAGCCCTTTTTATTTCAATATCCACTCTTTTGGATCGTTATTGTCTGCGCGGCGCTGCTGTGTGTGTGTTGATGCTGGTGGTGACGGGGTGACACGCCACGCTGCACGGCGACAGGCGGCGGCTAGTGGGCTAACACAGCATGTCGAATCTATAACCAATCGCAGACCGAATGGCTAGTGCCGGGTCATAGTCCACAACATAAAACAATTGGACATAGCGCTTTTGACCATCGAGGCTGATGCTAACCCATGCTTCATCCTCCGCGATGATACTGATTTTTGTTCCGTGTGGCAGGTTCCGTCCCGCTGAGTTCCCTGGCCCTGGATATAGCCATAGGTTAGCGCCAGGGACAACTAGTTCACCAAATTGCCTGCTACCGCAACATGTCTCACGCGCTTCTATCCACGCCGTGCGAATGATGGGGAACGGCGTAGACGTAGGGCGCGGTGCGGTCGGTGCGATAGACACAACCCTAGTGGGCACGGCAGGCACTGGCGAGAATGTGCCTGCTGGCATCTGGACGATTATCACGAATGCCAGAATGCCCAGCAGCACGAACAGCAGAAACAGATGTCGCCCGCGCCGATCTGGCGGCTCGGGCGGCGTGAGATTGTACATAGGGGATTCTCCTTTAGTGCATGACCGGTGGGTTAGTAGGTGCGCAAAAATTCCAGCGCGGAAATAATCCACGATTCCAGATATGGACGCAGATACGGTTCAACGAATATCACAAGCGCAATTATGGCAATCCCCAAAGGCAGCGAATACGGCGCTGATTCAGCCTGTTCGCCTTTGGGGTTGTCAGAAATTAGGTCATACATGGTGTTTTCCTTAGTGCAGCACTGGTGGTGGTGTGGGGTCGGTAGGCGGAAGTGTAACATCTTCATGTTTAGCGTAGGTGCGAATGGCAAGTTCAAGCACCGAAGTCTGATTGATGCCTAGCTTTTCAAAAATCGCATTCAATAGCTGGTTGGCCTCGTCGATATTCTAAAACTCTTTGGCTTGTGTGATTGCCTTTTGACCATTGTTTCAATATCCACTCTTTTGGATCGTTATTGTCTGCGTCAATCTTGGCACATCATCAAGGAAGCGCTGCATAGTTTCAATATCCACTCTTTTGGATCGTTATTGTCTGCCTAGCGTCAATGTAGGCGGCGTTGGTTCGTCTGGCCCGTTTCAATATCCACTCTTTTGGATCGTTATTGTCTGCAATCGACAACGCCCGCGCTGCCGAGCATCAGGTACTGTTTCAATATCCACTCTTTTGGATCGTTATTGTCTGCGCCGGTACTGGATGCTATCCAACGCTTCGGACAGGGTTTCAATATCCACTCTTTTGGATCGTTATTGTCTGCAGAGTTGAGCCGCGGGCAATACGAAGTTGTGCAGATGTTTCAATATCCACTCTTTTGGATCGTTATTGTCTGCCTTCGATCTGGGAAAGCACACGCTGAAGCTCTTCGGTTTCAATATCCACTCTTTTGGATCGTTATTGTCTGCCCGGATAATGTTTGGTGGCGCCCTGTGTGTCTATAATGAGTGAGACAACTTCAAGCCTAAAAATAGTGTAGAATTCAGGGCAAGGAGAAGCACAGAATGAGAACAGATCGTAGAAATGGGACTGAAGTAAAGGGAAGAG
>DAOTTR010000670.1:0-5506 GCA_034437715.1 Caldilineaceae bacterium | reverse complement strand
CGTAATTCGATACGGATCTTGGCATCGAGCGCGCCCAGCGGCTCGTCCAGTAACAGCACATCGGGTTTGTGCGCCAAGGCGCGCGCCAGGGCCACGCGCTGTTGCTGACCGCCAGAAATCTGGCGCGGCATACGATTGCCCAGCCCCGCCAGGCCCACCAATTCCAGCAATTCATCGCGCCGTTTGCGGCGTTCGGCGGCCCGTACATTGCGTACACGCAGGCCAAATTCAATATTATCGGCCACCGTCATATGTTGAAAAAGCGCATAGTTTTGGAAAACATAGCCGACGTTGCGCTCTTGGGTGGGCAAATGGGTAACATCACGCCCATGAAGCAAGACACGCCCTTCATCAATCCCGGTGAGGCCAGCGATCATGCTCAGAACCGTGGTTTTGCCACTGCCGCTAGAACCGAGTAAAACAAAAAACTCACCGTCAGCAATTTCCAGCGAAACATCATTGACGACCGGATGACCGTCATACCGTTTGCTCAATTGCTCAAGAATAATCGACATTGCGCGGCTCCTTTACGTTCAGCGGTATACCAGGAAGTACGGTATCTGATTGAGCGAGGAGAGCAATCAACATCCACACAACTTGGGCTACCCTCCCATTTTGTGGTGAGCAACTCTGTCAAGCAATTACCCACCATCGCATAGCATAGGCTAATAGAAAGGCGTAACAAGTGGGGTAATGGATTGGTAACAAGGTGGTAACAAGTGAGGCTTGTTTCAAAAAATTCATATAATTTTTGACGCTTTATGTGAAAATTTCTGACATTTTTTTGACGGTCATAGCGTATGCTGGTCTGCATCTACACCATATCCGGCTCAAGTTAATTTTAGGGGAAAATTGATGGACCTTCGACAAGCGTTCAAGCTAGCCAACGATGCGACCTGGGGCAAGGTCATCACCATGATGGCTATGCTATTGCTATTGAGTGGGTGTGCAATCACGGGCGGCCAATTGGCGGGGGCATCAGCCTCAAATCCAATTGAAGGCGATATTTTTCTGCCGATTATCAGTAATGACAATGGCAACACCACCGACACGGTATCTGACACGGGACCAACACGGGACCAACACCCGACCCGGTGGCGCTGCCGACCACAGTACCGACTGACGTGCTGACCGACATAGTGGGCAACAACGGCGATCCGATTCCGGGCCAATATATTGTTGTCTTCAAGGATGATCTGATCATGGCCTCCAGTGTCAATGCTATTGCCGCCGAGATGGCCGCCCAGTATGGCGGCGCGGTGATCCAAAACTATGAGGCCGGTCTCACAGGCTTTGCCGCCCAATTTCCCGTAGAAATCAGTGCCGAGGCGGTCAGTGGCCTGCAACAAGATGAGCGCGTGGCCTATGTGGAACAAGATGTGATTGTTAGCCTTGACCCGATATTCGATGGTGGGACAGTCATCGACGAGCCAGTAGCAGAGATTAGTGCCTCTGCTGTCTATACGAGTCAGTTGGCTGCCCCGTGGGGATTGGATCGGATCGATCAACGGTTGCCGTCGTTGGATAAAAAATACACCTATCAGAACACGGGCGCGGGCGTGCGCGTCTACATTCTTGATACGGGGATACGCGCCACCCACAGTGACTTCGGTGGACGGGTCATATTGGGCCCTAGCTTTGCCGGGGGAGACAGTGCTGATTGCAATGGTCATGGCACCCATGTGGCAGGCGTAGTGGGTGGCACAAAATATGGGGTTGCCAAAGCCGTTACGTTGTTCTCAGTAAAAGTGCTTGGCTGTGGTGGTACAGGTACAAACAGCGGGCTAATTGCCGGTGTGAATTGGGTAACTAACCAGAAGCAAAGAAATAATGGCATTCCCATGGTCGTGAACTTGAGCCTAGGCAGTATAGACTATGAGGACAATGCCGCTGGTTCCCCTTCGCTTCTGGCAGCGGTGAATAGCTCGATCAAGAGTGGTGTCGTTTATGTAGCGGCCGCTGGCAACGACAATCAAAACACTTGTTCGTTTAGCCCCGCTAACATCCCGGGCGTGATCACCGTCGGTGCGACCGACTCGCTTGATAACCGTGCATCGTTTAGCAACTGGGGTCCTTGCATCGATATCTTTGCGCCCGGAAGCATAATCTCGTCGGCTTGGCATAGCAGTGACACAGCAAGCATGGCGATCAGCGGCACCTCAATGGCCGCGCCGCATGTCACGGGTGTGGTCGCGCTCTATTTACAGACGACAAGAGTTTCCGGTGTGCCCGCTGAGTTGGTGAGTAATTTCTTGCTGACAACGACTACAGCCAATCAAGTAAAAAACCCAGGTACCGACTCGCCCAACAAGCTTTTGTATTATGCAATGACAGGGGCAGTCAATACGTTTACGGATCCTACGTCCGTGCTCGATAGCTGGTATACCGCAGCGAATGGATGGACGGCAATTAATCATCCACGCCTATTGGGCGATGTCAACGGCGATTACAAAGCCGATATCGTCGGTTTCGCCAACGATGGCACCTATCTATCCTTGGGTACGGGCAGTGGCTTTCCACCTGGGACCAAAGTTCTCGCCACCTATGCGCTGGAAGCAGGACTGTGGACGGTAGACAATCCGCGGCTCCTGGACGATGTTAATGGCGATGGCAAGGCCGATATTGTGGGCTTTGGGAACGATGGCGTCTATCTCTCGCTGAGCACCGGGACCAGCTTCCAACCGCCGGCCTTCACGATCCCCAACTATGGCCTCAATGCGGGAGTTTGGACAATCGACAATCCGCGACTTTTGGGCGATGTCAATGGCGATGGCAAAGCCGATATTGTCGGCTTTGGGAATGATGGCGTCTATCTTTCCCTCAGCACCGGGACCAGCTTTCAACCGTCGGCCTTCACGATCCCCAACTATGGGATGAACACAGGAATCTGGACGGCAGAGCAGCCGCGGCTCTTGGGCGATGTCAATGGTGACGGCAAAGCCGATATTGTGGGCTTTGCCAACGATGGCGTCTACCTTTCCCTCAGCACCGGGACCAGCTTCCAAGCACCTGAATTGACCATACAAAGTTATACCCTCAACACCGGTGGCTGGACGACGGCGAACAACCCGCGGCTTTTGGGTGATGTCAATGGCGATAAAAAAGCCGATATCGTGGGCTTTGCCAACAATGGTGTCTATCTCTCGCTCAGCACGGGTACGACTTTTCAAGCCCCGCTGTTAACCATCCCCAGCTATGGCACCGCCGCGGATAACTGGACCAGCAACCAGCCCCGCTTGGTCGGTGATCTAAACGCTGACGGCAAGGCCGACATTGTCGGTTTTGCCGAGCGAAATGTTTTCGTGTCCACCGCTATCATGCGCTAGTGCAGCAGACCAGTAGGGTCGCGTAGCCCCTACTGGTCTGGTCAATGCGTAATTTCTACTACCCCTTTTTGCTGGCGATTTTGCAACGACTTCTGCCTCTAATTAGACAATTTTCCCTATCATCGCACAAAACCCGCACAGGTTCTTACGAATCCACTATATATCCATTTCATTTCCAGACAATATGCACAACACTTGACGAAAATTGCTTGAGTTTTTGTCTCTTGAAGAGTTATCCTGGCTACGCTAGACTCACTATTCAGTAGTAAATGCGATTTACGCGCGCGTCACCTATCCTGTTAAAGACTGAGTGAGTGCCCATTGTTACACAATAGCCTGTTCACCATATCCACGATTTGCTTGCCCCCTGCCGGTTGGCCCAAGAAAGTGGCCCACTATATTCTCTGCTATTGTCTGCGGCAAGAACAGAGCAAAACCTTTTGGGAGTCGATTTTTCTAGATTGACAAGAGTTTTAGCCTGTGTTACCATGATTAAAGGCCTGGCTATCAGGTGGCCTGACCAATTTTAGATAATTTAGTCGAAAGATCACAGTCTTGCCTTTGCTTAAACCGATTACTACCACCCGCCTCTATGTGCAAATTGCACGACAGATTGCCGATGCCGTGCAAAACGAGACGTTTAAGGTTGGCGATCGACTGCCGCCGGAACGCGCACTGGCCGAAGAATTGAATGTCAGTCGGGCCTCGGTGCGCGAAGCGTTGAGCGCGCTGGAAATCTTGGGTATCGTCGAGAGTCGTTCGGGCAATGGCACCTTTATTCGCCGCCCCCCTACCGAATGGACCTATCTGGGCACGATCTTTGAAGAGTTTGTCGCCCACGAAGATAGCCCCCACGAAGTCTTAGACGCCCGGCTTATCCTCGAACCGGTCGTGGCCCAATTGGCGGCAGAACGCGCCACTGCCGAGCAGATCAGCCAGATCGAACTTTATCTACAAGCCATCGCACGCGCCATCCAAACCGGGCAGGCGCGTACAGAAGCGGACACCAATTTTCATCTTGCGATTGCCGCGGCCACCGGCAACAGTGTGTTGGTGCGCCAGGTGCAACTGTTGGTGGCGAGTATGCAGAGCCGCTTGTGGACTTCACTCAATCAACGGACAGACCAAGACAAGGTGCTGGCCCAAAAATTTCTTGCCGACCACCAGCGCATCTATCAGGCGATCCACAGTCGCGACCCTGTCGCAGCTGCGGCGACCATGAGCCAGCATATTACCAATGTTGCCGAGGATTTTTTTAGCTGAAACAATCGACCCTATCCACTTTCAGAGAGCTTCATTTGCACGAAAAGGAGAGACGATGAACGAACACGATTCCTTCCAGCGTTTGACCGACGATTTGCGCAATCAGCGCATTTCGCGGCGCGAATTATTTCGCCGCGCCGCACTTTTGGGGCTGGGTCTGCCAGCCATAGCGGGCTTGCTCGCCGCCTGTGCGGTGCCAGCCACCACGCCTGCCGCGGCGCCAGCTACCGGTGGCGAAGCAGCCGCCGCGGGCCCCAAAACGGGTGGTGCATCTATCTGGGCGGCAGAGAGCGATCCGGTGGCGCTCAACCCGATCACCAACTCCAATTTTGCCTCGACCCAAGGCTTTGAGCACTGCTACGAAAGCCTGACCGCCTATGATGCTCAGCTTAACATTATTCCTTCCTTGGCCGAATCTTGGGAGCAACCGGATGATCTGACCTACATTTTCAAGTTGCGCCAGGGTGTCAAGTGGCATGATGGTAGCGACTTTACCGCCGAAGATGTGAAATATACCTTCGACATTGTGCTCGATCCCGAAGGGCCGGCGGTCTGGCGCAGCAACTTTGATCAGGTAGATAGCGTGGAGATTGTCGATCCACACACAGTCAAGTTCACCACCAAAGCGCCTTTCCCGCCGCTGCTCGGTGCCTTTGCCATTCTGCGCAGTTCGGCCATCATCAAAAAGGGGGCCATGCAGGAGACCAATCTCGATAGCACAATCATCGGCACCGGCCCCTACAAGTTGATTCAATATGTGCCGCAAGATGTGATTGAGCTAGAGAAATTTGCCGATTACTGGGGCGCGCCACTGCCCTATCTGGACAAGGTGACCTTCAAAATCTTGATCGATGAGGACACGCGCATTGCTGCCTTGCGCGCCGGTCAAGTGGACTATGCGTTTCTCACGGCCTTGG
>DAOTTR010000669.1:0-5346 GCA_034437715.1 Caldilineaceae bacterium | reverse complement strand
CGGGATCTACTAGAACGCGGAGTCGACGCTTATTTTCAGCTCTATAATCATGCGCGTCTACATCAGAGCTTGGCCTATCACACCAGCCGAGGTGCATTTTGCACGATGTTGTTGTTGTTGTTGTTTGTTCAATCTATCTTATTTTCGGCGATTCGTGGTCTTGACATCGGGGCCAACTATATACAGACAATGGGTTCACGCACATAATAACTGAGTGAAGTGAATCAAAGAAGGCAGCAACGCTGCTCATGGCAACGGTGGTATGATAGAGAGCAATATATATCCATAGATTTTACAAGATGAATATCAATAGATAAACACAAGAATCCGACAATTATACTCAAATCAGAATGAAAACCGGAGTTTGATGTAGCAATGATCAGCATGCCGGGGACTGCCCAACTGTAGATCTGTACTGAGAACTTTTCCTGGGCAGTCCCCGGCATGCTATAGCGAAACTCCGGTTCTCAAATTGAACTCAGTATAGCTTACAATTACAGAAAAATAGATAGAACTTTACAATGACAGTAGCGGATGTTTCTTAATGAGTAAAGCAGCCGCTACTATCCCTAAAACTGTAAAGAAAGGTTGGGTACAGAAGTCCGACTTTTGGCTCAACCGAAACAGAGGAGATCCAGATACAAGCTTCCGGGAAGCTACCCATGAGCTTCACGCGCCACAGAAAATGAAAATAGAACGCAGATTTATCTGATCAAGCGGATAGAAATCCGCGTTCTATTTTTAGAGGAGGTTCGACTTGTCAATCAGGTCATCAAATCGAACCTTCCCGGAAGATCGGTTTGTTAACCTCCTGGATTCCTGATGAACTAGACTTTTGTGAAAAGGCGGAGTTCTGTAGCAATGACCTACTTCCCCACCGGCCCATGTGTGATCATCGTCTCCGCTGCTACCACCTGGAAGGGTGTGACCGCTAAAGCCAACCTACCTGTTCACGATTGGCAGGAATACTTGTAACCGTCATGGTTCCTATAGCTGTCACTTCCTGTCCATCTGCGATGGCGTTGGTCCGTATCATGAAAATATTCCTGCATTAGCGCATAATTAGCGGAAGATAGATGCCGTTGTTCGGTTTGCCTGTGACGACAAGTTGGATCTGGACTGTCTGAGGGCTGTCTTCAGCGCCTGCAGCTGTAATAGCGATATTCCCTGTATACTCACTAACTGCTAACGCGGTTGGGTTGATTGTTATGGTAACATCTTCTGGTGCTCCGCCCGACGCAGGACTTACCTGAATCCAATTCTGATCTACCGAGGCCGACCATGCTAGATCCCCATCGCCGCTGTTGCGAATTGGCAACGTTGTCGTATATACGCGCATGCCACCTTGTTCAGCTTCAAAAACCAATAATTGTGGCAGATCAGCTAAGCTTGCAGGTAACGTAGGTCGTACATGTGAGACCTGGATCGTGATACTCGCTGAACCATTTTGACCATTACTATCCATCGCAGTCAGTGTAATGATGTGAGTGCCTGTCATCAGATCGGATGCGATCAGGTCTATAGATGCACCGACGCCCAATTGCCCATTTATGCTCGAATGCCAGGTAAACGCACCATCCCCCAAGTCACCATCCTCATTATCATAGGCTGTTCCAACCAGCAGAATTGGCTGACCTTCCACAAAGAGACGATTGTTTTCCGGTGATTCGATGCTCACTTGGGGTGGCAATGTGCGCACAATAAATGGGCCATCTGATTCATCTTCAACACTGTGGAAACCATCCGAGGCCAGAACCCTGATACGCGCCTGATTGGAACCAGCTACTCCCGCCAAGTTTAGGGTAAAGTTTGTCTCTGTTTGATTCAGGGCGGCGACTTGCCAGCTCTTGCCATTATCAGTGCTGTACTGGACCACATAGGTGAGTGAGTCGCCATCCGCATCAGTAGCAGACCAAATCATAGGTATGGCATCACCACTGAAAACCTCACCACCATTAGGGCTGGTAACAGTAACCAGGGGCGGGTTGTTTGAGGCGGAACGAATATCAAGCACGCGCTCACCTTGGCGCAAGACGATCCGTGCGGCACTACTCATTTGTGGAAGCACAACGGCGAAGATCGCTTGGTCACCCTCGGATAGTTTTTGGGGATCGAAGGGATAAGAAAACAGGGTCTGTCCACTTGTGTTTTCAATCGTGAGACTGTATGAACCGGATTCAGGTAGTGAAACTGTTGTCTCTACATCCACTTCCAATAGTCTGCTGATACGACCAACTCCTGTACTCGATGTAATAAACCCGCTTACCATGACGACCCCAGTTGTCTCTAGCGTCTGCTCTGGCGCCCTTGCCGCAACAGACGCAGCCTGTTGGGCGCGGATTGCTGCCATAACACGCCGGTAGTTAAAGTCCGAAATCCATCGCGGACGACAATACCCCAGGAGATCGCCACTGTCAGACGCAATAATATCCCGTGTAACAATGTTGAAGCCATAGAATGCATCATCACCTGAGTCAACATTACTGATGTGTCCATCTGAATATGGATAACTTGAATCAGTATTTTTCTCACTGCCATCACACGCAGTATGGCGGATGCCAAGATTGTGTGAAATTTCATGTGCGGCGGTGGTGAGATCGCTGCTCCGATAATAACCGGTTGCAGCAAAGCCTGGTGTGTAACCCAATCCTAAATTGCCTCCAGGATGATCATCAATCAAACCAAAATGGATTCTCTCATCTGAAATGCGGGCAGCTCCACAGATAAGGCCACAGAGAATGCGCAGCGCTTCCAAATCTTCGAGCACCGTATCCAAGTTCGGTTGTCGATTGTAGGTGAGACGAGGTTCTCTTAATGAGAAGGAAGGAGCCCAGGCGAAGGTTAGTACAGGAAACTGGGCGCGGATGTTCTCACGCACTTGCTGGCTGTCTGCTGCCGATGGTTCATGGGATACCCTATCCTGCGTCCAACGGACATTAACCAACACCACTGGTAGTTCTGGCATTGGCTCAAAGGTTACCGTTGCCACACAATCATTGGCAACGCCAGTTGATTCACGGCAAGCAAACTCATGGCGGACGATTTGAAAACCCAATGAAACCGTGCCACTACGCCAACTAGCCAGCAATTCAAAGAGGAAGCTATCATTAATGGACGCGCGATTTGGATTGGCAATCACGTTAATTGTACCTCCTACATTTGCTGGTGAGAGAGGTGAGCTAGGTAATGCATTGCCATCGCGTGAGCCATAGAGGAGCGCCTTTACATTATTAATTTTTCCTGAAGTGTTGCGTACATGGGCGCGCACAAAGGCAGCTTTGCCCTGAATCAGAGGCACACTGTTGTTCCAATCTTGAATCGCTTGCGTCACCTCAAGTCCGATTAGCTCAATACCGGCGGCACGCCTACCAATGATCACAGCATCCTTTGTGCTGCGTAAAGTCATTCGTTTGTTGATGGTCAGCGTCTCTTGATAGTTTCCAGCCGCTATCCATACAGTACCATCACTACTCACGGCGTTGGCACCTTCCGCAACCGTGTTGAACGGTCTAGCCGCACTGCCATCTTCGGCCCCACCTGCGTTTAGAAAATTAACGTAGACATTATTAGATACGGCAGGATCGTTGGTTGACTGCGCGTAAACCTTTGCCACCCGATCTGTAGCTAGTGAAATAACAACAAGTACACAGATAAACAAACTGCCGGTAATAGTTGGAAAACGGCAAACCAGCTTGTGAATTGTACGGTTGATCATAAAATTCTCCCTCACTGCAACGTGACCAACATCAGCACCAACCCCGTCCCTTTCTCCAACTTGCTCATCGCCTTGCCGAGGATCGCGCCCTGCGCCCGCTCGTAGTCGGTGACCTTCATGGCATGGCCAGGCGTAGCAGAGGTAGTAAGCAGATCACCTGGGACAATGGCGCCGTTGCTCACATCGGCAAAGACATAGACCCGACCGGTCAAGGCTACAGGGTGGGTATCTTCGCCTGCGCCGTCTTTATACATTAACACCCCCAGTTCAATACCACCAGCACCGCTAATCACACCAGCGACAGTACGATCATAGGTCGTATTAGCCAGGCGCATTTGGCCTGGATTGTCTGGGTCAATGGCAACGACCATGCCCGGTTGAATGGTGTCGGCCTCGGCGATTTCAAACGGTTCAGCCAAATCGCCGCCTGTAATTTGGAGCACACGGGTGCTGGTGGTGCCGTTGACCTCAAGTTCTGCATGTGGCTCAGTTGTGTTAATGCCGACAAGTCCTCCGCCAGTTATGTTAAATGCCGGTGTCCCGCCAGCAATGAGAACGCTAAAACCTCCGTCAGGTTGATTGGTAAGCACCACACCTTCACTAGCTGCCCCTCGTGCATGCAAGAGTAGACCAGCGCTTGTGCCTTTGGACACAAACCGCCCAACAAGACCACCAGCCTCCTGGCTCACATTCAATGTCGGTAAAGCGGGACTGCCACTGGGGAAAGTGTTCGCAATAATCATATTGCCAGCGACATCCAGGGTTGCATCCGGCACAAGTCTGTTAATGCCGACAAAGCCATTGCGAGTTACACTCAATGCTTCATTTCCACCACCAACGATAACAGCAAATCGTCCTTCAGGTTGATTGAAAAGTTCCACTCTGTGACTTTCTCCCCCTTGGTTTTGCAAGAATAGACCAGCGCTTGTGCCTTTGGAGACAAACCGAGCAATATGACCACTAGCCTCCTGGCTCACATTCAATGTCGGTAAACCAGGACTGCCACTGGGAAAAGTGTTGGCGATAGCTATGTTGCCGGCGACGTCCAGGGTTGCATTCGGTTCAAGTGTGTTAATGCCGACAAAGCCATTGGGCAAGATGTTAAATACTTCTCCGCCGCCAGCAACGCGAACGCCAAAACGCCCAGAGAGATTACCAAGTTGTACGAAGTTATTTTCTCCTCCTGAGTTTAACAAGCGTAGAACCGAATTAGGCGATGTTGACTCGAGTACTGCAACAGCATTACTTGCTGCAACCACGTGCAATGGCAACGCGGGGGTCAAGGTGCCGATGCCAACATTGCCATTTGCGATGCACAAGGGAAGGCAGTTGCTCTGGGCAACTACCATTGCTGGTTGACCACCTAGCAAAACCGTCATGCCCAGCAGCAGGCAGAGGGTAAGTAGGCGTTTGTAGAATTGAAAGTGTTGCATAATTGATTCCTTTCGTAATTTACGCAAAATATGGTGTACTGAACATCCTTCATTCACCGATGGTTACATCGCCGGCGGCGCTACGTAGGATTACAGGGCGGTTAATGATCAACTGTTCAGGGTAACTTCCAGGCATCAGCCAGACGGTACCCTGATCTTCGACACACCCAATGGCAAACAGAAGGGATGTAAGGGGTC
>DAOTTR010000668.1:0-5456 GCA_034437715.1 Caldilineaceae bacterium | reverse complement strand
AAGGATCCAGCGCTTGCCCAACAAAATCATGCGTAGGGGCGGCCGCGCAGCCGCCCCGCCTTTGGCTCGCTGCGAACGGGCGGCGGCAAGCCGCCCCTACTGCATACTTGATTCTTTGAAAGCCCCTAAGATCGCGCTGCAGCCAGTGCTGCTGCTGCCGGTTGGTAATCGGGATTTAGCTCTAATGCTTGTTGCCAGGCGCGGGCGGCTTCGGCGGCGTTGCCCAGCGCGCTCAATGCCTGACCACGCCAGTAGTGCAATTCCTCAATACTTTGCGTGGTCGAGAGCGTGGCATCGGCTAGGGTTAGCACATCTTGCGCACGCCCAATGGCTTCATAGGCTTGGAAGGGGCCATATTGATACCAAAGCATACGCCAGGGTAGACCGAGCCGGCGCGCCTGATCATAAGCTTGGGCTGCACCCGCATAGTCGCCCAGCGCGGTCAAATTGGTGCCCAAGTTGAACCAGACGAAGGGGTCACCTGGCGTCTGTTGCACCAACGCTTGGCTTTGTTGTGTGGCTTGTTGCCACATCACCGTTTGATCCAGTGTGTCGCCATAGATCGAAGCAACAGCGGGCGCTTGGGCATCGGTATAGATGAGCAGGTAGGTGCGATTGAACACTTTCCAGAGCGCATCAGTTTCGGCGTAGGACATCCGAATGCCACGATAGGGCCCAATCGAGGAAAACAAGCCCGTGTCTACATACGAATCGTAGCCGATCCAATATTGCTCGGCATCATCGTAGCCGGTCAACAGGCGGTAGTGGCCCATGCCATCATTGGGATCTTCCTCTAGCCAGGTCTCGATCAAGACCGGCACGCCATTGCTCAAGAGCAGGCGCATGAGATCGGCAGAGCCATTGACACGTATCTGGGCATGATAACCCTGATTGGCGGCAAAAACTGCCAACTCTTCGGGGCTGACATTCTTGTCGTCGGGGTGACGGCGCAGGACATTGCCTATTTCTGCCTGACCGAGCGTGCTGCCAAAATAGCTCAGGTTCATGGCCAAGGTGGCCGGGCCACAGTTGTTCCAAGTTTGCCACATGTGCGTAAAGCCGCTGAGTGACACAGCCACCTGGGCCGGTTGATGGGCAAGTGCAGGGGCCGCAGTGGGCAGTGGTGGCAGTGTTTCTGTTGGTACGGGAATCGCTGTTGGTAACGGCGTTATCGTCGCCACCAGGATTGGTGCTACCGCGGCGACTGGACTAGTCGGTACCGAGGTCGCCGTCTCTGCTATGGCGGGCACTTGGGTTAGTGCAACTTCCATGCGTGCCTGGCGCGTCGCGATATCCGCTTGCAGCGCATTCAGCTCGCTGGAGGACGAAGCCCCTAGTTGGGTGCAACTACCAACAACGATCACCAAGGCTACTATCACTAAACTCAACGCAATGCCTAATGGTGTGCGGACGATTCGCATAACGATTATTCCTCTACAACGCTACCAGTTGAAAACGCGAAGCTGGTTCACCTAGCCATCTATTCAATCTATCCAACTGTCTACCTTCAATCTGCAAAGGAAAGATTTCGCGTTTTCAACAAAACTTCAACAGTGGCTGATGCTAGCGAGGAAGGATAGTCCGTTGGGCCGCCTGCGGACATGCGTCGTTTTCTGGCCCACGAGCAATGCTGTCTCCCGCGATTGGCTGGTGATCAGTTTGTGCCACACCAGCGCGATTGCACAGCAATGCACTCACGGTAACGCTGGAAGGGGCGGGTGTGCTGTTGGGCTGCTTCCATTTGCTCGGCGCGGCTGATTCGATCACAAAGGGATTGTCGAGCGCGCTTTGGCTGGCCGCAGCCCGATATTCTCTGGAAGCAAAGGCAAAGAGGGTCAAAATAAAGACAGAAATTAGGACTGAAAGTAAGAGCGAGCGCGACATAGCAAAACCGTGAATCATGGTGTTGGCGCATCCGGTATAATGGGTGCAAAAGATGAAGATTGATAAGGGCTGATAGTCTAGCAGTCATGCAATTACCATTGAGTATAAGTAGCCCAGTCACAGGTTGTTTGACACAACTAGGTCTGGATTCAGACCAAATTTATACACTGCGGCCAATTTGTCACTTAATCGTCAGGTTGGGAACCCACCTTGTGTACCATTCGTCTCATCTGCGGTACACCGGCCGGCGGCAATGGTACACTTTTGACCCTTGCCTTGCAGCATAAGGTCGCATAGAGTAGAGGCGAATCATGCAAACCTCACGTGTTAAGCACCGCTTGGCATTGTGCGCCCAACTCACTTTTACCACAGACAAAGGAATCTATCATGCAAATGCAATCCCTCCGACAGCGCATGGATTGGTGGTTGACAGTCTTGCTACTAGCTGTAATACCCATGCAAGCGCCGGTCGCCCGTGCATAGCAACCGCCGAATGACGTACCTACGCTATCCCCCGATCTGCTTGCCGCGCAAACGTCCGCACCCGCAGAACTCGACCAGGTGAGCTATACGGTCAGTAGTATCGCAAAAGTCGTCGCCAATCAAACCATTGCCGTTGGCTTCACACCGGGTGGTCTGGTAATTTTTGATATTCGTCAACCTGTACAGCCCCGTATTATCGGTCAACTCCCCCTGCGCACCATTTACCCAGACGTCCACTTTGACCACGCTGATATCGAAATGGTTGGCAATTATGTGTTTGTTACATGTAGTCGTTGTGGCAATGTCGAACTGATTGTGGTCAACGTTGCCGTACCAACTAGACCTGTCGTTGTTGGCAGTATGCAGACTACAGGTAGGGTCCGTTTTGTTAAGGCTGTTGGTGAGTTATTATATATTGGGTTCTTTGGCGAATCTGCTGGCGATTATCTTGGTATTGTTGATATTCGCAATCCAGCAATGCCCAAGCTTTTGGGTAAGCAACAAATCAGCGGCCAATTTGCCTATATCCGCGATATTGAAATTATGGAAACGGCTAATGCGCGCTATGCGATGGTCATGTCACAGATGGGAACATTGTCAGTTATTGATGTCACTGTGCCGACCATGCCAGACGAAGTGGCGATCTATGCACCCGAGCAGGCCTGTATGTTGGATGCCGCTGTTGTCTATCATGCTGAGCAAACGCAGCTCTATGTGGCTGATTGCTATGTGGGCCTGCGTGTCTTGGATGTTTCGTTTCCACCCCAGCCTCGCGAAATACAAACGCATAGTTTTGACCAAGATCATAAGCCCTATGCACTTGTCGCCAGCGAGCATCTATTGTTGATTGCGACAAGCGCTGAATCTACCTCGAGTTGGGATTCAACATTACATGTCCTCGATACGTCTGGCACATTGATGGAAGTTGGTGTTTTTACTGATCTGATTTATACCCATAGCATGACGATTTTTGAGCAGACGCTTGTGCTCGCTGATGCAGAGTATGGTCTTCAACTGCTGGACTTTACTAATCCAGCCGCGTTGCAAGTAATCGGGCGAACGATCAAAGTAGGTGCCTATAGCGATCTAGACAGCGATGGCCGCTATCTCTATCTTGGCTCCACGGTACTTGATTTGATCAACCCTGCCGCGCCTGTCTATGTGGCTGAAGTGGCGCTGCCACCTGCGGCAAATCTTGAGGTCGATGCTGGCTTTGCCCTGATTACAGACCAGCAAGCCGGTCTCTGGATTTTTGATGTCCATGATCCGACGGAACCCACCCTAATTAGTCATACCACGCTCCCCATCACGCTCACTACCGACATCGTGATTAGCGGTACACTGGGGATACAAGCTACCGCTTTTATTAGCGGTAATGGCTGTAATTACTTCGATGTCAATCAAGTTTGTGAGAATTTGCCAACCTTAATTGCTGTCGATGTCACCAATTTACAACAACCGGTTACCTCGATTGTCCTGTCTAAAGGGGAGGGTGTTGCCGATATGATCCAACTTGGCGATTTTCTCTACCTGATAACTGGTAATCCGACTATGAGTAATATCGCGAGTTTACTCGTTCTCGACATTGCGAATCCGGCGCTACCAATTACAGTGGATAGAATGACCTTACCTGCTATGGCATCAAGCATTGCCAGTGCCGATCAAGCGTTATATATTGCCTTTGCCGACTCGCTACAAACTTATGATATTGCGAATCCGGCTGATCCACTGCTCAAGCATACGCTTGCTTTATCCCGCAACCAGACCAGCATTGCAATTCGTGATGGGTTTCTCTATGCCAACGCGACTTCTAGCCTGTCGGTGATTTCACTTGCTGCGCCTTTCCAGCCTGTACTGATTGAACGCCATCCGCTACTTGAAGGTGCTTGGATTGTCGCGGCCAACGGCATACTGGCGACCAGTGGATTTGTCTATGTACTGGGTGGCGGGCTGACCATCTGGCAACATCAAGCTGATGTGCTGGGGCGTATGCTGGATGGCTGGGGGTGAACCTCAAGTGGGCGTGCGCATTGACACGCTGCCAGCGGCAACCCCAGCAGTGAGCGCGACAGTACCATTTCTGCTTTCCGGCTTGATGGGCAGCTATGCGTTGACAAACAACATGACCGACACCTATACGTTACAGCCAGCCGTTGCCGACTATGCTGTCTGGCCGTCAATGCGAGCGGGTATTTCGCAGGCGACAACCGAAACTCAGGATTTCTATCTGTTATCCCACCCTGTTTCCGTAACTGTAGAAGTGGGGACAGCCGCCACGCTTTCCTATCAAGATGGGCGCGGCCTCCCCACCACGGTTGTAATGGGCGCGGGGTCCATAGCAGAGACTAGTAGATCCCGGCGTAAATAAGGTACCCTATTTTTACCATGATGTACGCGAGTAACGTGCCTTATTAACTGCCGTGGTATCTACGCCCAACTGTACTAGTGTGGTGCGTTTGACACCAATCATGGCGTTTGATCAAGGGGATGCCAAGTTTACCGGCAATGCCTTTGTGTTGGCGATCGAGGAAGTGGGGACGCAAATCCAAAGGCCGACCTTTGCCCAACCCGTGACGATCACCATCCACTACAGCGATCAAGGGCCCAATGGATTGCTGGCAGAAGAGAGCTACCAACTCATGCAGGACGTTGCTGGTCGTTGGCAGGCACTGCCCCTGGAGAAGCAGGTCAATGTCAACCGAAATGTCAACCGAGCGGCGCGCAATCCAGCGGAAAACACCTTCGCGATTGCCATGCACGCCCCCGGTCGATACGCCTTATTTGGGAAAGCCCATGCCGCCTATTTGCCGTGGATCACACAATAGGGCTGGCAAGGTGCAGCCTCACTCTACCCGCACCTGACCACAGGTTGTCTGCTGACCGATGGGTTGCCCGGCACTATCCATCACGCCGATCATGACGGGGTAGTCGCGGGCAGGGGTGATGGGGTTGAGGTTAATATCAATTTCGTCGCGCACAATCTCGCCCACTTGCCAGGTGCTGGTCGGCCAGCGGCGTAACGCCTCGTTGGCGCGATAGAGGCGCACGCCCCACGCCCCCTCTGGCCCAACCACATCGGCAGTGGCGAT
>DAOTTR010000667.1:0-4562 GCA_034437715.1 Caldilineaceae bacterium | reverse complement strand
CAGCAAATCCTCAACCTCACCCCCGTGAGACTCAAGATTATCCGCCTGCTTGGACCGCACGTCCTAAACTGTTATTTGGTCGAATTTTAGCTGCGGAATGTGGGACAGAAGGGTTCAGTGGCGCAAAACTGACGCTCACGGTGGATGGCAACGGCGCGGTCGTGGCAAGTAATTATCTCCACACCCCGCTCACACCGTCCAGCGCGCTGGTCCTTTTCACCTTTGCCGTGGCAGATTTGGCACCGGAAAGTCGTCTCCACTTTACGCTAACCGATGCCGGCGATGAAATCCTTGCGTTTCAGGCCGCCCTCTTCAGCAACACCTGTCCCGACGCCGTGAATGTGTTGGGCAGCCCTTTTACCAATGAACTGCCGGTCGGCCAAGAGAAGTTGCTCACCAGCGCGCCAGCAGTCCCCAGCATAACGGATAGCGATATTATCACTACTCCGGTTGCGACACTAACGACGGCACCAGGGGTATCTGACGTAACGACAAGCACCGTCGGCGTCGATGCCCCTCAGGGCGAAATCCTGCTGGATATTCTCAGTACGCGGGCCGGCCCCAACTTTGACTATGGGGCCAACGGCGCTCGCTTGCAAGGCGAGCTTTTCTCCATTCTGGCGCGCGTTTGCAGTGAGACGGGCGGGTACGAATGGTATTTGATCGAACGCCAAGCAGATGTTGAGTATTGGCTGCCTGGCCTGAGTGACTTTGTGAGTGTCACCAATGTCGAAACACTCATCTGTCTGCCACCGCCACCCATCCCGTCGCCAGATGCCAGTTCCGTCACGGTGGTGCCCAGCACCGATGCCGGGGCAGCACTTATTACTGATCCTGCTGCCTTTGCGCCTTATATGGCGGCGATTGGGTACTATCGTCTGGCCGAAAAAGCCGCATTGGCCTTGCCCAATTCGCCCGCGGTGCGTCAGCTTCCTGACTATGCCCAAGGCGCCGCTTTGCTGAACATCCAAGATGCCATTCGGCAACTGCGCGTCCAGCGGACTAATACCGCGTTCGCCATTGAGCAACTGGCGATCAAGTTGGTTGTCAGCTTTAACGACGGCACAGCCACGATCCTGGCACACGAAACTCATTCTGCAACAACGCAACGCCTTGCCGCCACCGGCAGTGAAATTGTGGCCGGTGTTGCCTACCGTGGCCCAGTCTTATATGCCATGCGCTACCGCAACGGCCACTGGAAGCTGAGCGACGTTGTTCTGTTAGGTGCCAGTAGCGATATGGCGGTGGTGGAGACCGTCAATGTCCCAGCGAATGCACAGACGATAGACGATGAACTGCTTGCGCGGCTCAATCTACTTCTAGCGACCAAGGATCTACATGCTGTCCCCGGTTCTGTACCGACGTTGCTGACTGATGCTTCCTCCTTCCTCCAGCCGCCATCGACCGTGATCGAAGGACGCATCACCGCTAACACCGTACTGAAAGCGGAAGCGGGACCGTATCTTGTGCAAGGGGAAGTAACCGTCGATAATAGCGTCACGCTGCTGATAGAACCCGGCGCGATTGTGAAGTTCAACGATGATAGTTTCTTCAATATTGATGGCGTTCTGAATGCACGTGGCACGGCAGAAAATCCCATTACCTTCACCTCTAGCAAGGACGATCTGGCCGGCGGCGACACCAATGGTGATGGCAGCGCTAGCGCGCCTGCCCCCGGTGATTGGATGATGATTCGCTTCCGTGACGCCAGCAATGACATCAATTCCATCATTGAACATGCGATCATTCGCTATGGTGGTGAGTACCGCGGTGATATGTATGGCGTCATTCGTCTTGAAGCGGCCTCCCCGACGCTCGTGAACAATATGATTGAAGATAACCTATCCTATGCCATCACTGGCGATGTGGCTTCGTTTCCGATCGTAGCCGGCAATCGCTTGGCGCGCAACGGCGGCAATGGCTTTCATATCCTTGAAGGGCAACTGGCCACCAGTGGCGTCTGGCGCAATACTGACATCGCCTATATCCTTTCCAAACCGATTATGATTCGCGAAGGAGCCACCCTTACACTTGAACCGGGTGTCGTGGTCAAATTTGCTGACGATGCCTACATTGATGTCTATGGTGCCTTCAAAGCAACTGGTACGGTGGATGAGCCAGTGATCTTCACGTCGCTCAAAGATGACGCGGTTGGTGGTGATACCAATGGCGATGGGGCCTCGACCGCCCCGGCTGCCGGTGATTGGACGATGATTCGCTTCTATGACGCCAGCAACGATACTAATTCGTTGATTGACCATGCCATCCTGCGTTATGCCGGTGAGCACCGGGGCAATCGCTTTGGTGCGATCCATCTGGAAGCAGCCGCACCCACGATCACCAACAACACCTTTGAAGATAATTTCTGGTATGCGCTGAGCGGTGATGTCCACGCCTTTCCCACGATTGTCGGCAATACCCTCCAGCGCAATGCCGGCAACGGCTTTGAAGTGCGCGCCGGCAACATGGTAACAAGTGGCGTCTGGCGCAATACCGACATCCCCTACACGGTACTCGGCATTGTCACTGTCAATGACGGTACGACCCTCAATATTGAACCAGGGGTCATCGTCAAGTTGGACAATGACGCCTATTTTGATGTCTACGGCGCTTTCCGTGCCGTAGGGACAGCCGAAGCACCCATCACCTTTACGTCTTTGCGTGATGACTCGGTTGGCGGTGACACCAATGGCGATCAGAATTCCAGCGCCCCTGCAGCCGGCGATTGGACCATGATCCGCTTCCGTGACACCAGCAATGATACCAACGCCGTGATTGAGCACGCGGTGATTCGTTATGGCGGTGAGCATCGAGGCAATCCTCTTGGCGCAATCCAGCTGGAGGCGGCGTCGCCAACCATTGCCAATAACCTCATTGAAGACAACTTTTGGTTTGCCATCAGTGGCGATGTCCATTCGTTTCCTACGATCAATGGCAATGAGTTATCACGCAATGGCGGCAATGGGTTGGAGATCCGAGAAGGGCAGATGATAGTCAGCGGCGTGTGGCGCAACACGGATATTGTATACACGCTGCTTGCTCCATTCACAGTGAATGAAGGGGCTATGTTGACGCTTAACCCTGATGTCATGGTGAAATTGGGCGTCGATGCCTATTTTGATGTCAACGGCGCGTTGCGCGCCATGGGTACTGCTGATCAACCGATTATCTTTACCTCGCTCAGAGATGACACCGTGGGCGGCGACACGAATGGCGATCAAGGTTCCAGCGCCCCCGCGGCTGGCGATTGGACCTACATCGGTTTTAAGGCTTCGAGCAATGATACCAACTCCATCGTTGACCATGCCGTCATTCGCTATAGCGGCAAGTGGCGCAACGAGCCATACGGCGCTATTTATCTGGAGGGGGCATCACCCACCATCACGAACAACACCATTGAACAAAACTTTGGATATGCCATCAGTGGGGATGTCCATTCTTTCCCAACGGTGCAGGGCAACCAAATTGCAGCCAATGCCGGTAACGGTTTGTTGATTCGTGCAGGACAAATGGCAATCGGTGGCGTGTGGCGGAACACAGACATTGCCTATACACTACTCGGCGTTGTTTCTATCAACGAAGGGACGCTATTGACGATTGATCCCGGCGTCGTCGTTAAGCTGGGCGACGATGCCTACTTGGATGTCTTCGGTGCCTTCAAAGCGATTGGCACGGCGGACGCGCCGATCACCTTCACCTCGTTGCGCGATGACACTGTCCTTGGTGACACCAACGGTGACGGTGCATCAACCGCGCCAACCCCAGGCGATTGGACGTATATTGGCTTTAAAGACTCGAGTAATGACGTGAACTCGCGGGTTGAACATGCAACGATTCGTTACGCCGGCGAGTGGCGCAGCGACCGTTATGGCGCAATTCATTTAGAAGGTGCCTCGCCGACGATTGTGAGTAACACCATTGAACATAGTTTCGCCTACGGCATCTGGCATGATGCCAATTCGTCACCGCAGTTGGGTGATAATGTCTTCAATGATAATGCAGAAGGGGATGTGGTTGCTGCACAGTAGAACGCAACCGCTCGTGCAAGCGCCCTAGTGGTTGCGATTAACGGAGGATGGTTTGGAAACATGATGACTGATCGATCAGCGTGATCTGCCGCAATCATGGCAAATCGGCGGCATCACTATATGGGAGTGATGGTGCCACAGCCTGCTTCGTCGGCTTCTGGTAAGCCCATATGGTCAACCCAAGGACAATGAACATAAAACCTAGAGCATTCAACCATAGCGGCAATGTCGTCGAAATCCCCAGCGCAATGGAAGCACTCAGCGTCATGAACAGTAAGCCAAGGCTAGGGTGAAACCAAAAATAGTTACGGAACCGGCGCTGTCCCCATCCTGCCCACAAGACAATTGCACAACCCACCATCCCTAGCCCAAGCCAGCGGTTCCACTGCGTGGCTAGGGCGATCACCCAAACGAGCACCAGCAGAGCCAGTACACCCCGCAGTGTCAACACCGGCTTGTTACGCACAAAGTGGGTGGCCAGCAATAGTGTAAAACTGAGAAAATAGGCGGCAACAATGGCAAGTACATAGACAT
>DAOTTR010000666.1:0-5532 GCA_034437715.1 Caldilineaceae bacterium | reverse complement strand
ATCAACGGTTTTAGCAAGGCCTATGCCATGACAGGCTGGCGTTTGGGATGGTTGGCCGGGCCGACCGAGATTGTTAAACTGGCGCGCACCATGCAGACACACAGCGCCCAGTCGGCGGCGAGCTTTACCATGGCCGCGGGTGTGGCAGCGCTTAATGGGCCACAGGAGTGTGTACACGAGATGACCGCGGCCTATACAAAACGTCGCCGCTTTGTCCTAGATGCCTTTGAGGAAATTCAAGGCCTTGAGTGCAATCCGATTGAGGGGGCGTTTTACGTTTTTCCAAAGTTCACGGCCACCAACAAGTCCAGCCTGGAAATTGCTAGCATTCTGCTGGATGAAACCTACATTGCCGCCACCCCTGGCATTGCCTTCGGCGATTCAGCCGAAGGTCATGTGCGCTTTAGCATTGCCACGCACATGACCGATCTAGAGAAGATGGTCGAGCGCATGGCGAAATTGGTACCGACGCTGTAACGAAGACGTAGAGACGCAAGATTTTGCGTCTCTACGTCTTCGTTGATCAGCCCGTTGATCAGCCCATGGTCCAGACGCGGGTCGGCTCGATCTTGTAGATCACGCGCTCTTCGCCGGGATTCTTGGGATAATCATTGCCCGTGTATTTGTGCGAAAGTTTATTGATGTGGTTGTAGCCACCTTCTTCGGTGATCTCGACAATGTTGCCCTGTACACCGACGTAGCGATAGGGATTGTCGGGGTCTTGGATGCTCAACGCTACCTCCGGATTGGCGCGTAGATTGCGATCTTTTTTGCGCCCCTTGGCACTGTTAATCAGGACATACTGTCCATCATATTCCACCCAAACCGGTGTCACCTGGGGTGTGCCATTGTCATTCACTGTCGCGACATGGGCAAATGCGCGCTTTTCGAGAATATCTTGGTGTGATGCAGGAATTTGAGTCATATTGTCATCCTTTGGCAAGTCATTTATGTAAAAATTAATGATTGGGTCAATCAGCGACCCTATTTTGAATTGAAATCCTATTATGGCACTGAAGTCATTGCGCTTTTGTATGCGTCAACCCATTCATTTTCTGTCCGCTAACCAGATAAACGACGAGCCGATGATTGGTCATAATACCCACTTTATACACCCCCTCTGCTGCGGAAATTTGGTGCTAGCCGTAGATAATGGTATCTTGCACTCTGTTTGCATGATAGTCGTGCATCTCCCCCATTTATTTTCCTGATTATTTTCCTGACCTATCAACTGTACGGAAGTAAGGATCATGAAACTTTTTCTAATTCGTCATGCACAATCGGCGAATAACTATCTGGCAGAACAAGCCAAGTTGGAAGAGTATATGGATCAGCGTTCGGCTGAACCACCCATTACCGAAATTGGCCAGCGCCAGGCTCAATTGGTTGCTGATCATCTGGCGAACGAAATTCATCCAGAATTGGGCCAGGAGCGCGGCAACAGTGGTCAACGCGGCTATGGCTTTACCCGCCTCTATTGCAGCCCCATGCTGCGCACCATGCAGACCGCGTTGCCGATCAGCAAAGCAGTAGGGCTCAAGCCCCAGCTTTGGATGGACATTCATGAGCATGGTGGGATCTTCCAAGGCGATCCCCAAAAAGGTACAGTGGTCGATCATTTCGGCATGACGCGCCAAGCGATGCTCGAGCAATTTCCCGACTATGAGCTTTGCGACGAAGTGACCGACAAGGGTTGGTGGCCCGGCGGCTATGAGGAGATGGACGGCTGTTATCAGCGCGCCCAACGCGTCGCCGAGCGTTTGCGCGAGTGGGGCAACACGCTGCCCGACGAACGGATTGCGCTGGTCGCCCACGGCACCTTTATGGATGCGTTACTCAAGGCAATTTTGGGCCAAGATTTTGCCAGCCAGTTCTACTATTCACACTACAACACCGCCATCACACGCCTAGACTATACACCCCGCGGCTTTATTCTCTTGCGCTATATCAACCGCACCGAGCATTTGCCCGCAGATTTGATTACACGCTAATTTGATTCACGACTTCACATTGATTTCACATTGATTTCAGATTGATATTGTCATTTTTGGGAGGCACGTTATGCGTCAACCGATCCAGAGCGATAAGGGCCCCAAGCCACGCGGCCCATACTCGCCTGCTATGATTGCCAGCGGTCCAACAGTCTATGTCTCTGCCCAAGGTGCCATTGATCCGGTGACCAATCAAATGCGCAGTGGCTTTGCCGCGCAGGCCGAACAGGTCTTTCAAAATGTGAGCGTGCTCTTGGAAGCCGCCGGTACCTCCTGGGCACACGCCGTCAAGGTGACGATTTACCTGGCCGATTTTGCAGACTTCGCCCAGATGAATGAGATCTATAGCAAATTTGTCAGCGAACCCTACCCGGCACGCACCACGGTCCACTCGCGCATTGGGCAGAATGAAATTGCCGTCGATTGTATCGCCGTCGTACCCGAAGGATAAGCCTGGGTGAGCGAAGCGCAACAACCAACGCCCCAGGCACCCCCCGTTCCAACCGATCCTAGCTCGGCTGAGCCAGCGCGTGACGCGACGCTCAGTGGCCGACGCTTGGCGGGTGCGACGTTGGTGGTTATGCTCTTTTTCGTGCTGAGTCGCGTCACGGGGTTGGCGCGCGAGGTGGTGATTGGTGCGCACTTTGGCACCAGCCTGGAATTGGACGCCTATCTAGCCGCGTTTCGTGTGCCCGATCTGCTCTTTCAACTGGTGGCGGGTGGTGCATTGGGCAGCGCCTTTATTCCCACCTTTGCGTTGCGCTGGGCGCGCGCCCAAAAAGCGGACGCATGGCTGCTCTTTAGCCGTGTGCTCAATCTCATGACACTGTTGCTGGTGGTGATTGCGGCGCTGTTGATGATATTGGCCGGTCCACTCGTCCACTGGGTGATTGCGCCCGGCTTCTCGCCAGCCCAGCAAGCGATCACTACTCAGTTGATGCGCTGGATGTTGGTGAGCACCGTCGTCTTTGGCGCGAGCGGCTTGATCATGGGCGCGCTCAATGCTACGCAGCATTTTCTCTTGCCCGCAGCCGCGCCGGTCTTTTATAATCTGGCGATTATCTTGGGCGCATGGCTCTTAACACCCAGTTTCGGCATCTTCGGGCTGGTGATTGGCGTTGTGGTTGGCGCAGTTGTCCACCTGCTAGTGCAACTGCCTGGGTTGTGGCAGGTACGCGCTCGCTATTCGCTGACGCTCGACGTGCAGGACGCCGGTGTACGCGAGGTCATGCGCTTGATGGGGCCGCGGGTTTTGGGCCTCTTCTTTGTACAGATGCACTTTCTGGTCAACACGATCCTGGCCAGCGGGTTGACCAGCGGCAGTTTGAGCGCGCTCAACTACGCTTGGCTGTTGATGTTGTTGCCCCAAGGCATTTTTGCCCAATCGATTGCAACGGCGATTTTTCCCACCTTTGCCGCCCAGGCCTCCATGGGCCAGGTCGATACGTTGCGCCATACCTTCGGTCAAATTCTGCGCATTATCCTCTTCTTTACAATTCCAGCGGCACTCGTGCTCTATCTACTGCGCGTACCATTGATTACTGTGCTCTTTCAGCGGCGCGAATTCACTGCCGAAAGTACGGCGTTAGTGAGCTATGCCTTGCAGTTTTATGCCGCGGGCTTGGTCGCCCACGCCATCGTTGAAATTGCCGTGCGCGCCTTCTATGCCCTGCACGACACCTGGACACCGGTGATAGTGGGCGTGGGCGCCATGATCCTCAACATCGGCTTGAGCTTTTGGTGGGTGCGTCTGCTGGGTCATGGTGGCCTTGCGCTGGCCAACAGTGTGGCCACGACGCTAGAAATGATTCTGTTGCTCTGGCTTCTGCGGCGGCAGATCGGCGACTTCGATTGGCAACGCTTTGGCGCTTCGCTCTGGCGGCAAGGGGTGGCAGCGCTGGTCATGGGGATCGTCCTCTGGTGCTGGTTGCGCTGGCTGCCGATCAGCGCAGCATCCACCACAATGATTTGGTTCATTACTGTAGGTGGGCTGGTTGTCGCTGGGAGCATTTATCTGGTCGCCACTTTTTTCCTGCGCAGCGCAGAACTCCAACCGGCATTCGCCTTGCTGCGTCGTCGTCGCTAACTTTACCTTCCTCAGTATAGCTTCAACCGCTAACAGAAGACTAACTAATCTCTAATATCATTTACACAGATTTCGTGATAGAGTAGATGGGTAATGAAATCGATCAATGAACTATCTGAGCCCGTGATCAAGCAAATGACGTTCGATTATTGTATTTGAAGCAATTGCTTCGGCGCAGGCGACTCAGCATAGCTATCAATACCCATTGCAACACAATGGATGGAGAGGATAATGTTGTTTCCCTTTTTTAACCCGCTTTACCTTTTGTTTGCACTGCCCGGTCTGTTGCTGGGGTTTTATGCGCAAGCACGCGTGAAATCGGCCTTTGCCAAATATGAACGGGTACGTTCTGCCACCGGCATGACAGGTGCCCAGGCCGCACGCCGTATTTTGGATGCGAATGGTCTCCACAATGTGGGGGTCGAACGGGTCAATGGCTTTTTGTCGGATCACTATGATCCGGGCCACAAAGTGCTACGCTTAAGTCCACAGGTGTATGATACACCGAGCTTGGCTGCGGTGGGTGTGGCGGCCCATGAAGCCGGTCATGCCTTGCAAGACAAGGAACACTATCCAGCATTGAAATTACGTTCGGCGTTGGTGCCGTCTGTGCAGATCGGTGGCTGGGTTGGCCCGTTGATCTTCTTTGTTGGGTTGAGCTTGAATACAACGCTGGCTTGGGTTGGCTTGATTCTCTTTGGTCTGACGGCGGTCTTTGCCCTGGTCACCTTGCCGGTCGAGTTTGATGCGAGCCGCCGTGCCAAGGTGCTGCTGGTGGGCCAAGGGATTTTGGCGCCACAGGAGATCCAAGGCGTCAACGCGGTGTTGGACGCCGCTGCCCTGACCTATGTGGCCGCCGCCATTCAAGCGATCATGACCTTGGCCTATTATGCCTACATTTTGCTGGGCCGCCGTCGCGAGTAACCACCGCCAGGGTCATTCATTTACTTGCGCCAGATGATTTCGCTTGCTACTAGCGAGCAGGAAATTTCTACATATATCGCAATCGCGCATGGCATTGCTCACTATAGAAAGGGTCGTACACATGTTTACGAATGCACAAATGTTTACTGGGTTTCAGCGCCGCAGCCGCGCAACGAACGGGGTTTCCTGGTTTGTAATGGCACCGGGCATCTTCTTGACAACGATTGCAGTTGCCATTGTGATCTGGCCAGAGTTATTGGCGTATATGGTCGCAAGCGCGCTGCTCTTTGTGGGTGTTTCGCTCATGCTGTGGGCTTGGTCCCTGCGTCGAGTAGAACAGCGCACCCCCCAGGATGCACAGGTTCAGTACAAAGTCTATTGATCCTGGTTTGACAAGCAGTGATTTCTCTACTAACCCAAGTTGTGACCTTAGATTTTTGCGTATAGAAATCGTTTTTTGATCGACTACCAGAGAGAAATCGAAAAACGATGCACATTTACCTTGATGAAACCGGTACTACTTACTCAGCC
>DAOTTR010000665.1:0-2444 GCA_034437715.1 Caldilineaceae bacterium | reverse complement strand
TGTCGGAAGCAGCGCTCAAGCGCTACCAGACGCGCACCCAGCAGCAGATCCGGCCTGGCTTGAGCGGTAGTCACCTGACGCGCCGGCAAGGGCAAAGCCTGGACTTCCGCGAATTTGCGACCTATATTCCCGGCGATGATATCCGGCATGTCGATTGGCGCGCATCGAGCCACTATGGCGGACAACACGATCTGCTCGTCCGTAAATTTGTAGCCGAAGAACAACACGCGTTGGTCATTTCCATCGATACGCGCGCAACGATGACGCTGCCGGCTGAAGTGCCCAAATTGCAAATTGCAAGCTGGCTGGCAGAAGCGATTGCCTGGGTGGCGTTGCGTTCCGGCGACCGGGCTGTTCTTCATCGCCTGTTTAGTCCAGAGCCACAAGCGCCGGTAGCACTACGGGGCGCAACGCGCACAGGGCAGATCCGCAACGCCGTAGAACGCTGTCAGCCGCAAACCGCAGCCGGGGCAAGTACGATGGATGAAGATCTCAATGCTGATGGCTTGCGCCCCTATCTACCGCCAACGGCGATCTGGCTCATCCTGACCGACCTCTACTTTACGAATGAGCAGGCGGAAAAGCTGGCGCAACGGATTATCCAGGCACAGAATGGTTTTCGCCAGGTCTTGCTGGTGGAGTTGGATAGCTGGCTCTATGAAAAGACGCGGCTGGGGATCGGCGCACGTTGGATTGAAGGGCCGGGCCTCTTGGTCGAGCGACCCCAATACGAAATTACCATGGACACACTGCACCAGGTTGAGGCGAAGATCCAAGCGCAGAAAACCCATTTCCTCAATCTCTTGCATCGCACTCGGATCGATACGAGTTGGGTGTGGCCGCAACCACCGGTTGATGGCAAAACCTTTTTTCAAGAACAGTTTACGCAAGACAAAGCGATCCAAAGCCTATTTGTGCGGAAAGCGTTATGACAACAGTCTGGATCTTGGGCGGGTTGATTGGGGTGTTGGTCGCCCTCTACATGGCGCGACCGCGGCTAGAGCAGCGCCGGCTCTCCGCGGCGCGCTTCTTTCAAGATCTGCCATCCGCCCGTCAGCAAAAACTGCAACTGCGCCTGAGCAATCCGCTCCTATCCAGACCGTTCTATCTACAACTGCTTGGGCTGCTGTTGCTGCTTGCTGCACTGCTGTCCATCTACGCGTCGTTTGCCGGTGCCGGCCGCGAGCAGGCCATTGGTCTCTGGCTGCTGATCGATACCTCCGGCAGTATGAGTACGCAGCAGAATGGTACAACACGGTTGACCCTTGCCCAATCAGCGGCGGTGGATGCGTTGACGATTGCCCAGGCAGTAGCCCAGCAGGCAAGCCCGCGCGTTGACCTATGTGTAAAACTCTCTACGTTTGATCTGGAGCGGCGCGATCAATTGACAATGCCGGTGTCCGGCAGTCCTGAACAGGTCGTTGTCGAACAGGCAATCGTGGCATTGGAATCGCGGGCGCTTGGCACAAATCTGGATTTAATTCGCAGCCTGTTTGACCTGCTGGCTGATCAGCCAGCAGCCGATTGTGCCGTGACCCATCTGCTGGTCATTACCGATTTACCTGCCCCTGACTGGATCGGGGAACAAACGGCGATCGACGCCATCTGGCATGATATTGGTCAGCCGGTCGATAATATTGGCTTTACCGAGCTACGTGCATCACGCAACCCACTCAGCGGTCTCGTCCATGCAGTGAGTGTTGTCGTACAAGCCTACAATACGCCACCTGGTAATGCGCAGATCGAAATTACAGGACCAACGGGCAATCGCTTGGTGCATGAAACCTTACAATGGCAGGGTGACGGTGCATGGCGTACACTTTTGAAACCGAGCGGCCCAGGCCAGTACCATTTACAGCTTACGCCTGGGGGTGCCTATGCGCTGGATGACGAAGCCACGATTGAGATCAATGATGGCGCCACAATCCGTGTCGATTGGCAAGTGGCAGATAAACAAATGCTGGAACAACTGGGTTGGATTCAAGACGCGCAAGCACCCCAATTCCGTGTTGTCGCGGACGAACACGCCGCGGGAAGCATACCCATGCTGATCGTGGGTGAAGGGTATGCAGAAGGCGGCGTGCGCGAGATCCTAGACTTTTATGAAGCCAGCCCTTTGCTGGCTGACTTGAATTTCGATGTGGCGGAAGCGTTAGGCATTGGCGGCGTTGGCTTGCCGGCAGGGTTCACACCCGTTCTGCGCGCTGTGGACGGGCGGGTTTGGCTGGCGCAACGCACAGAACCACCGGCGGTATATGTGCCAAGTCTGCCCACCACGCAAGAGGCCACGCTGGATGCATTTTCGGCCACCGCCTTCTTCAATGGCGTGCGTTGGTTGTTACAAGAACGGGCGTTGCCGCCGCTGTACACGACCACAACACCAGGCGAACCGCAGCCGAACGGCAATCGCCTCGCCTTACATGACGTAGAAGGAGATACGGCGC
>DAOTTR010000664.1:0-6600 GCA_034437715.1 Caldilineaceae bacterium | reverse complement strand
TCATCTCGACCAGCTTTTCATCGGTGCGGCTCAATTGCGCGCTACTATCAACCAATTCGGCATCAATGTTGACTTCGCTCATGTCATTGACAATCACTGCGACGCGCATACCTGCGCGGTTGTTGAGGACATGGTTGAGCAGAGTCGTCTTGCCAGCCCCCAGAAAACCGGAAAGAACGGTGACCGGCAACCGCGCAGGTATGCGCTTGAATGTTTCATCCGTCAGCGTCATATTCATAGAAAGCGTATCCCTTCGGTATTTACAATGCGACGCAAAGCATAAGCCTTGTTTGTCTAAAATCCGACCTTCCAGAGATAGCAGACGCTTGTTTTTCAAGCGTCTGCTATCTCTGGGTCAATCGTTCGGCCAAGGCATTGCAGCCCAAGACGATCAGAAAAACCGCAAGACCAGGTGGCAAAACCAGATGCAGTGCGGTGGCCAGATAGGGTCGTGCATCGACCAACATGGCACCCCATTCGGGTGTCGGCGGTTGGATGCCCAAACCCAAGAAGCTAAGGCCAGCAATGGTCAGAATGGTGCCACCCACTTGTAGACTCATCTGCACAAGCACCGGCTTGATCACAACAGGCAGCAGATGGCGCACCAAAATGCGGCGCAACGGCGCGCCCAACGCATGCGCAGCCAATACAAATTCTTGGCTTCGGCATTGCAACACCAAGCTGCGTGTCAAGCGCGCATAGGACATCCAGCCGGTCGCGGCCAACGCGATGATCATAGTTTGGGTACCGGGTCCCACTGCACCCAGCAGCGCCAACGTCAAGATGATCTGCGGCAGGGCATAGAACAAGTCGGTCAACCCCATGGCCAGGTCATCGATCAAGCCGCCGCAATAGCCACTGACCAGGCCGAGCGTGAGCCCTAGCGTCACTGTCAACAGCGCGACCAATGCCGTCACACTGAGCGAAGTGCGGCCAGCCCAGAGCAGACGACTCGCCACATCGCGCCCTAGTTGATCAGTGCCCAGCCAGTGTTGCGCCGAGGGGGCTTGTAAGCCGGTAGCAAGATCGACAGCGACGGGATCATAGGGTGCCAGCAGGGGTGCCAACAGGCTCATGCCGATCACGCAGCCCGCCAAAGCCACGCTTAGCCATGTCAACAGGAAACCCAATGAGCGGGCGCGGCGCGGTGGCTTGGATGCCGTCACGGTGCTAGCTTGGCCGCGCCCCACCCCTATGCCGACATGCACGCGCGTCGTTGATTGCATCGCTTCTCCTAAATTTTTCGCGCTAATGGGTGAATAACGATAGGCTTGCACTACCCCAGGCGAATGCGCGGGTCCACCAAGCCATAGCTGAGATCGGCCAGCAGATTGGCGCTGCTGATGATCACGGCAAAGACCAAAACAGTGGTCTGAATCACCGGAATGTCGCGAAATTCAACCGCCGTAATGTAGTAGCTGCCCAATCCCGGCCAGGTGAAAATTGTCTCGATGATGACCGCGCCACCCACCAATGCACTGAACTGGACAGCCAATAAGGTGATAAACGGCACAACAATATTGGGTAGCGCATGGTGCAGCAGGGCGCGACGGGCGCTAAGGCCCTTGGCGCGGGCAGTACGCAAATAATCGCGCCCCAATTCGTCGAGCAGCAGAATGCGCGTCAGGCGGGCCAGTTGCGCCATCGGACCCAGGCCCAGGGCAACCAACGGCAGAATCAGGTGCCAGCCACTTTTGGCCCCGTAGCTGGGCAACCAGCCCAACTGGACAGCAAAGAGCAGAATCAACAGAAAAGCCAACCAAAACTCTGGCACGGCGACGATGATCAACGTTGCCCAGCGCATCAGTTGATCCCACAGCGAATCTGGCCGGAGGGCAGCCCATGCGCCCAGCGCGACGCCCACCACAACGACAAAACTCAACGTCCACAATGCCAATGTCAAAGAGTAGCGCAGGGCCGTCCCAATCTCAGCGGTGATGGAATTGCCTGTCCGGATCGAGTAGCCCCAATTGCCTTGCAGTACCTGCTGTGCCCACCGCCCATATTGCACCAACAGTGGCTGATCCAAGCCATATGCCTGGCGCACCCAGGCCACTTGGTCGGCATTGGGGTGGCCGCCTAACCGTTGTGCCGCGATTACTTGCGCCGGATCAGCCGGGGCCAGATCGATCAGCACATAGGCCAGAAAGCTCACCCCGATCAAGATAACAAGCGCCTTGCCGAGTCGGCGCAGACAGTAACTGCCCATGCGTGGCCGGTTACTTTCCGTGAATTACCACGTTTTGCAGGGCATAAGCCAGATCATACTCGGTGCCGCCCAGGCGAAAACCCGCCACCTCGTTGCGTTGGGCATAGATGCGCTGTGGATAAACAATCGGGATCGCCGCCGCCTGATCATCCACAGTTTGCCAGATCTGGTCGTATAAGGCCTGGCGCGCCACCGCATCGGTACTGGCCAACGCCGCGTCGATCAGCGCATCCAATTCGGGGCTGGCAAAGGAGACAACCTCGGTCGGATCCGCTTGCGTATGAAACGCGCCATTCAGTTGCGTGTGGGGATCGTAGGGTGGCCCCCAGGTAAAGTCCATGAGCAAATCGAAATCGTTGTTGCTATAGGACTCTAGCCAGCCGCTATAATCATAGAGGCGCAATTCGAGGGCGATGCCAATCGCCTGGAATTGGGCTTGCACAGCTTCGGCAATCGCCGCGGTCTGTGGCAACCGCGACTGATCGACCACCAGATCGATTGCCAATGGCTCGCCAGCTTTGGTCAACATCCCATCAGCACCGAGCGTCCAACCTGCTTCGACCAGCAAGCTTTGGGCGTGTGCAGGATCATAGGTGTATAAGTCACTGTCCGTACGCGTGACATAAGGCAGTGCGGTCGCCATAAGACCGGTGGCGGGCTCGGCCAGTCCACCAAAGATGGCTTGGGCAATCCCGGCACGGTCGATGGCTTGGTTCAAGGCCTGGCGCACACGCCGATCATCGAAGGGTGGCTGCCGGTATTGGGTGGTCAGCAAAAAGCTTGTTACGCCAGCACCGGTCAACACGGTAAGATCGGAGTCAGCTTGTAATGTGGGCAGGCTTTCGGGTGGAATACTGCCCAGGTATTCGCCCCCGATGACATGAATTTCGCCGCTTTGTAGCGCGGCCACGCGGGTTTGCGCATCAACAATCACTTCGATCCGCACATGCGTCAGTTGGGGTTTTGCGCCCCAATAGGTCGCGTTGCGGACGAGGAGGGCCTCATTGTCATCCAGCGTTTCGATTTGCCAGGGCCCTGTACCAATCGGCTCCACAAAGTTCCCCGCGCCATCCACGGCAGTGGGGCTGAGAAAACGCACCGGACGCATCAAGCTCAGATCTTGCACAGCGGGATAGTAGGCTTCTTTCAGCGTCAGCACCACTGTCATTGCATCGGGCGTGTCGATATCCGTGACGCGGGTGGACGTGGGCAGCCAGTTATGCGCCTCGACGCCAATCCACTGTTGCAGATTCCACTTGGCCGCGGCCGCGTCAAACGGCGTGCCATCGTGAAAGGTGACATTGGGCCGCAGCTTGAAGGTCCAAAGCAGGCCGTCGGGGGAAATTTCCCAGCTTTCGGCCAGCGCCGGTTGGATCGAGCCATCTGGCCCGTAGCGCACCAGCGGCTCGTAGAGCAGATCAAGCAGTGCCATGTTGGAACTGTAATCATGCGGATTGCCCGGCCCCAGGCTGTCGCCAGCGGCCAGCACCAATGTCTGTTCAACCGCCCTATCGGCATCAGGGCTGGCATCAGATCTGGCATCGGGGCTGGTGTCAGAGGTCGGCAGGGTTGGCACACAGGCGGCCAGCAGCACCAAGAGCAGGCCATACAACAAAAGTTTGCGGATCAAATTCATACAAAGTTCCTTGGGATTGGGATAGATATCAAGTGATAAATTCGTTAACGGACGGCCATCAACACACGGTTGTCGAAGCTCTGCCAGATGACGCCGACCTCGCGAAAGCCCGCTTCGCGCAGCGCGGCCACTTGGAGATCGTAGCTGGCATTGGTCCAAGTGCTGGAGCGCGCCGCGAAACGGCGTTCGCGTTCGGCGCTCAACGCGTGCAAGGCTGGTTCTTGGCGCAGCGCGCCCCAGTATTGGTCCCAGGTCTCGACACCGGCCTGCGCAAACTGTTCATCCTGCCACTGAGCTTGCAGAACTGTTTCGGCTACTTTGTGAAACGTGGGCAATGCTGGGTTGAAACGCATATTATCGCCATTGAGAAAGACGCCACCGGGCCGAATCAACTCGCCCAACTGTTTGTAAAGAGCGACCAAGTCGGGCACGGGCAACCAATGCAACGCCGTGGTGCTGAGGGCAGTATCAACCTGGGTTTCGCCCAACGCCTTACCCCAATCGGGGTCACACAAATCGGCATCCAGCCAGCGCAGACGGCCATCCAGCGTACCCAGCGCGCCCTCGCCTAATGCCAACAGCACCGGATCAAGATCAACCGCGATCGAACGCGCTTGCGGAAAGCGCTGGAGCAACCGTTGGCTGATGGCACCGGGGCCGCAACAGAGATCAACCGCCACAAATTGGGCGGGCAGCAGAATGGCCAAGACTTCGAGCATGGCCGTAAAGCGTACCTCGCGCTGGGGCAAGTAACCGGTCTGTTGTGCATCCCAGCGGCGCAACCAGGCTTGCCAGTCGATACTTTGACTTGTTGTCACAATCAACACCTTTCGATTGGTTTTTATTAGGTCAGATCTCTGAGCGTCAAGCCGTTTTTGTGCAGATACGCTTGCAAGCCGATCTTATTCACAGTGCGCATGGCAGCCGTCGAAGCGCGCAGCTTAACCGTGCGCCCCAACTCCGGCACATAGACCGTAAATTTTTGAATATTCGGCTGCCATTGCCGCCGCGTCGCCTTGCGTGACCACGGGCGGTTGTTGCCAAATTGGGGGCCTTTGCCGGTTAATTGACACTTTGCCATTACAAACTCCTTGATTGATTACAATTTTATAGGATTACCATGCGGGCAGATCGTCAGGATAAGTGCGCCAGATCTGTTCCCCCTGGGCGAATTCACGGTCGGTGAGCAGGGCGGCTTCTAAGGCAGACATGAGCTGGGCGCGTGGCAGATCAACGCCGATAAAGACCAATTCCTGACAGGGCTGCCCCATGTTGCCATCTGTCGAGCCGGTAGCTGCTTCGTCAGTTACACCGCCAGTTAACCCGCCAGTTGCGCCCCCATCTGCGGTATTGTCACGCCACAGACCGGCATAATTGGTGTTAAAAAGATAGCTGGCTTGTGACCAATAGCCAGCTTCGTCGGGGCGCGAGGCCAGCCAGAAAAAGCCTTTGGAACGCAACAATCCCGGCCAATCTTGTTCAATAAACTGCAACAGACGTTGCGGATGAAAGGGCCGCTCGGCGGTAAAGACAAAGCTAGCCACACCATACTCTTCCGTTTCCGACGTAGGTGCATAGCGCGGCGTCTGCAACCACAGACTCGATCCTTCGGCGTAGTCAAGGCTGAAGAGCCCCGTGTTGAGAATTTCGTCGAGCTGTACATTGCCCTGCTGTGCGCGAATCAACCTGGCGGTTGGGTTGAGTTGATGCAGAATCGCCGCCAACCGTCCCGCCTCAGTCGCCGTCACCAGATCGATCTTATTGATGACGATTACGTTGGCGAACTCGACTTGCTCCACGAGCAGATCGGTAATGGTGCAAAAGTCCGTCTCGTCAACCGCCATGTCGCGCTCGTTCAAGGCCGCGGTTGATTCATAATCGCGCAGGAAATTGTAGGCATCGACCACTGTCACCAGTGTATCGAGCCGCGCCACAGTACTCAGCAGATCATCGTACCCATCCATGGCAAAGGTGAAAGTTTCCGCAACGGGCAGCGGCTCGGAAATACCGGTGGATTCAATCAGCAGATAGTCAAAGCGGCCATCTCGCGCCAGACGATTGACCTCGATCAGCAGATCTTCGCGCAGCGTGCAACAGATACAGCCATTGCTCATCTCCACGAGTTGTTCATCGGTACGACTCAACTGGGCTTCGCCATTGACCACTGCCGCATCAATGTTGACCTCGCTCATGTCGTTGACAATCACCGCAACGCGCAATCCCTGGCGATTGTGCAGCACATGATTGAGCAACGTTGTCTTGCCTGCACCCAGAAAGCCCGACAGCACCGTGACCGGCAGACGCATATCCTTGGATTGTTTAGTCTTCATTGCAGAATCTGCCTCTTTGTTTAGTGTTTGTATAATTGTCGGCAACAACCGAGAATAATTCTCATTTACTGTCGGCAAATCATATACGAACAAAGCAATATCTCCAAATGCAAATGATACTTATTCTCATTTAAAGGATGGAATGTGGATGCCAAACAGGGAAACCAACCGTAAGTACGGCACACAATGGATAGCGAAACGGTTATTGTTCCCAAGGCGACGGTTTATCGCGGCTTGCGCAATGGCAAGCAAGTAGCTTACAATATAGGCATTTGCAGAAGAAATACCGGATACAGCGCTAGCTACTACGACAACGTTAAATTTCATCACCTGCTGCTCTGAATGAATTCAGAGCCTAGTATAGAAAACGTGTTTAAACACGTTTGCCGTCGCAGGTGTTGAATTCATTCAACACAAATTTAACG
>DAOTTR010000663.1:0-2949 GCA_034437715.1 Caldilineaceae bacterium | reverse complement strand
GTCGAGCAAGCGAGACAGGTCGGACACGAGATGCTCTCTTCTAATAAAAGGGATTACCGTTGATTATAACGGTTGGGCGACACGAAGTCAGTAAATTCTATGTACTGCTGGGGAGTAGGCGTGTTTCCACAGCTCGGGGTCAGTCCACTTTACAGCGACTGAGGATGCCGTACAGGTACGTCTGCTCGATCATGCTCATGATCTATTGATGGTCAAAAATGTCGGTTCTGGTTAGAATATATAGATAGTTTGATTTCGCGCCTTTTGGAGTACATTTTATGTCGTCTCTCAACAGCCAGATCAAGGAAGCTATTGATTTATTCGACATAGACAGTGCTCGTTTGTTGCTTCGCGATGCGCTCAAAGAGGCAGATGCGGAAACTTATTATTTGGCTTCTAAAGTAGCAATCGACCCACAGCAACGTATTGAGTTTCTGCAAAAATCAACCCAACTTGATCCCTTCCATGAGCTATCTCGACGAGAGTTGGCTCTTGCAATCAGTTCTATTCATAATAGTGCAACGCAAGGAAACTACACATCAAACAGTAAACTCGTTAGTCTGCCGCAAGTTCCGATTATACAAGAGTCCCATTCATCTACGATGCTGGCTGATGAGAGATTAGAAGAATTGGAGATTCAATACAGAACCGAAGTTGAATCGACCCAACTTACCCAAAACATTGGAATTGCGATAACCATCTTGGGCATTTTCACTTTGCCGTTTGGAGTAGGCATTTTATTGGTAATTATAGGCGTTTATCTAGTTGCACGGATTGAGACCAAAAGAACAAAACTAAAGACACAAATCACTCAACTAAAGGAAAGAGAAAACAGGAAGGAGTTTCAGAGACTTTCATCTACGGCACAGATAGCAAATAACAATGGCCAAGAGAGTTATAAGTCAATACTTTTGATAACTAAGGTCGAGCGGACAAGAAAATTAATCTCTGTGTTCGGGATATTGCAGAAAGGAGAGTTCTTCGCAAATGATCAACTCACAATTGTAAGTGATGGAAGATTTATATTTTCTAGTAGTTTACTTGCTTCTCCCACAGACGTGACGAAGTATTTGCAGACTGATGGAAAGTTAAACACGAGAGAACTCTTTAGAGATCGACGCTCGGGTCAGATTAAGCCTCCAAACGTTAGCTCTACGACGATACTAGGTTTCAACGCGCCAAGCACTGTAATCATTTCTCCGGGCATGTTGATCGTAAAGTTGAATTAAGGCACTTCCTGTTTAGTATAGTGTGAAGCGCACGAACCTTTCACACATACTGGCAATGCCGGGCGTAACTATTCAGGTTTGAAGCGAGCCAGGCGTGAAGGGCGTGCTTAGAGAAGGCATCGACCAGAGCGGGGAACATGGACAAGCCGTGTTTGCGCACGGTGGAAAGATAGCTACGCACTGTGCAAAGTGCGGAAGCAGCGAGACTGAGATAATCGAGCGATGAATGCAGGCACTGGCGGTTGTACCAGACCTCAACATAGTCGACCACAGCCTCTCGTCATCTCTGCCTTGCACTCGGTCGCACCGCAATTTCTCTTCAGCTTTGGTACTCCGAAAGAGATTGGCAGCCAATTCGGTTGTGCCCACATGGTCGAGGATGTGCTGACTTTTCTTCAGCCGCTTGCGTCGATGAATAGCCTCAACTGTCAAGCCGTTGTATAAGCCGCCATAGTCGTGATTCTGAAAGACGGCAAAGTCGCTGGTGAATTCTGCCCGAAGTATAAAGTGCTGCCGGGCAATGTAGTCAAGAAACTGCTAAAAGCCATCCAGGATGCCGAAGCAGTCTACGTCGTCCAACGCCGAATGTGCGCCTGGTGGGCGGGCTATCATGCCCGCCCTGCCCACCAAGACGCGCTGTGCTCTATAGCTTTTTCCTAGCGTCAGCAATCCATTCTGTCACTTTTGCATGCTGCGTACCGCCGAGATCGAGGTAGCGCTGCCAATCGTCGATAGCCCCACGCAGTAGGTTTTTATGATTTCGGATAACACCACGGTAATTATATGCTTCCGTAAAGTCGGACTTGAGTCGTATCGCCTCATCATAATTGATTAGAGTGCCCTCTATATCGCCCTTGGAAGCGAGTGTGAGACCCAAATTAAAGTAGGCGGAAGCATTATCAGGTTGCAAGCGAATTGCCTCAATAAAATCTTCCGCAGCGCCATTCAGATCACCTTTTTGAAAGCGTGCAAGGCCTCGGAATGCATAACTTATGACATTGTCTGGGGCAAGGCGCATGGCTTCGGTATAGTCGGCAATCGCGCCGTCTAGGTCGCGCTTGGCTTGGCGCGCGAGGCCGCGATTTTAGTAGGCATCGGCATAGTCGGGCTTGAGGCGCAGCGCTTCAGTGTAATCATCCAAAGCGCCGTCCATGTCGCCTTGTTCTTTGCGCGTATAGCCGCGCGCAAAGTATTGGTCCGCTGTTATGCTGGGCGGTGTAGCCTGTGAGGGAGGGGTCTGTGGGCGTACGGCAGACGGCGCAACGGGCGGCGGTTGTACCACGGGTTCGGAAGCACCATTGGCGAAACGGCTGTGGAAGTCTTTGGGGTCGAACAGGGCGACAAACTTCTTGGGGAACTGCCGGTAATAGGTAGCCCATTCGTCGGGCAGTTCAAATGCCAGATATCTGTCCGCCTCCAGTCGCAGCAGGTGATCATAGATGCGCAGCAGGTCAATCCATTCGCTGGCGTACTGCTGGTAGCGCGAGTCGCCGTTGACCAGCTTCAGGAACAGTGCATCGGCCAGGTTGATGTCCAGCTTTTCCGCCGCTTCACAAGCACGCGCATACAGCGTGGCGGGGTTGTTGCTGGCATCGTTGGCATTGCGCGGGTCCTGCGGCTTCTCTGCCCGCTTATCCGCCCAGCGCTGCGGAGCGGCTGCAAAGGTGGCAAGAGCCGTTTGCAGCCTGTTCACCCAGGATGCGCCCTCGTAAAAGAGCAA
>DAOTTR010000662.1:0-2001 GCA_034437715.1 Caldilineaceae bacterium | reverse complement strand
CAGCAGTTTGGCTACTCGTCTGCCATCGGCCTGATGCTCTTTATCGTTGCCATGAGCGGGACGATCCTCATCAACCGCAGCATTCGCCCCACCAATGAAGATCTGACGCGCTGAACGGTTACCCAGCATCGGTTTCAATGGTAGGTGTGCAACCACAATCATCAATAGGAATGGATCATGTCAACCATCGACCAAACAATGGGTCAGAAAAAAATCCCACGCCGTCCGTGGCAACTTGCGCAGGTAGGGCTGCACCTTACCATTCTGATCCTCCTGCTCCTCTCGCTGATCCCGACCTATCTGATGCTCCTGCTTTCGTTTAAAAACGGTTTGCAATACCGCTGGGAGCGCTGGAGCATTAGCCTGCCGTTACGGGGCAGTAACTACGGTGCCTCCTGGCAGGTGATCGACGCCTTTATGTGGAACACACTGCTGGTGGCGGTGGTGGGATTGGCGGGCGTGCTCTTGCTCTCGCTGATCGGCGGCTATGTTTTTGCCCGTATGCGTTTCCCTTTGCGCGAACCGCTCTATTATGCGATTATCTCCCTGTTGATGGTGCCGTGGGTACTCTCGTTTATTCCAGCCTATATGCTGTACAATAACCTAGGGCTGCTCAACACCCGTTGGGCGCTGATCATTCCCAATCTTGCCGGTGGGCCGATCTTTGGTATCTTTTTGATGCGCACCTTTATCACCGGCATTCCTGAGGAACTCTTTGAATCGGCGCGCTGTGATGGCGCCGGCGTCTGGTCACTGATCCGGCATATTGCCTTGCCGCTGAGTCTACCCGGGCTGGCAACCCTGGCCGTGCTGAATTTCATTGAGTCGTGGAACTCCTTTTTGTGGCCGCTGGTGACAATCAGCGACGCCAGCCTCCAGGTTATCGCGGTGGGTCTTTTTAAGTTGTCGCGCATTACCAATGACGGGGTGGATTTCGGCGCTGGGGGGCCACTCTATGCCGGCTATGTCCTTGCCTCCATCCCGCTCGTGATCTTGTTCTTTGCCTTGGGCAAGTTCTACGTCGAAGGACTTATGGAATCGGGCATCAAAATGTAATCGCCGTCCAGCCGCGGCAAGGATCGGCCCCTTTTTTGAACGAGGTTTCAGCATGGACTATCTCAAACCCTACAGCCACCTGCGTGGCTTCAACTATACGCCCAGCAGTGCCGCCCATGACATTGCCTTCTGGCGCGACTACGACGAAGCACTGGTCGAGCGTGAACTGACCTATGCCCAACGCTTGGGGCTGAATAGCGCTCGCCCTTTTCTGGCCTATGTGGTCTATGAACGCGAGCCAGCGGCATTTCTGGCCCGCCTGCGTCACTTTGTGCGTGCTGCCCACGCCCGCGGCATCAGCGTCATGCCCGCCATCTGGGACTCCTGTTTTGATGAGACCGAGCCGACCTACGCGGCAACCGCCAACCAATGGATTCCCAATCCGGGCGTGCAACGGCTTGGCCCGGCGTTCTGGCCGGCCGGGGAAGCCTATTGTCGCGACCTCGTCGCGACCCTGGGCAACGAGCCGGGTTTGTTGATGTGGGATGTGATGAACGAACCCACCATCACCTCGTGGCTCAAAGAGGGCGTGCCGGAGCGTGAACAGCGCATCCAGACCATCTGGAACTTTGCCCGCCACTTCTGTGGGGTGATGAAAGAACTCGATCCCCACCACCCGGTCACGGTGGGCGTGGCCTATGCCAAAGAGCTACCCGAAGTTGCGGCGCACGTCGATGTGCTTTCCTTTCACGATTACCGGGCCACCCGCGGCACCATTCGTGCCCACATCGACGAAGCAGTGGGTTTTGCTCAACAATACCAGAAACCGATCTTTGTCTCCGAAATTGCCTGTCTAGCGCGCGCCAATCCCTACGATGTTTCGTTGGAAATCTTCCAGCAAAGCGGGATGGGCTGGTATCTCTGGGAATTGATGGTCGGCGTGAGCCGCTGGCGCGACATCCACGGTGTCGTCGACCCCGACGGCACGGTGCGCGACCCCAGCAT
>DAOTTR010000661.1:0-3641 GCA_034437715.1 Caldilineaceae bacterium | reverse complement strand
ACTTGGTACAATGCCGGCGCAGCGATGATGCATAAGCTCTTTCCGCTGGAGATCACCCCGTTTCGCATCGACTTTGAAGGGGTGGCTGGATTAGCCCTAGCCGAGGCAAATCTGCCCGCGTCAACCAGCACAAGCCCTGTCCACCACCCGCCGCTTGAATTTGTGCCCGGTGCGGTTTGGGATTATGCGTTGCCAGCCCGCGCGCACATTGGACGTTTTGAAGTTTTCGCGCGCGCCATGGTGACGCAGCGCGACCTGGCGCGCGATGTGGGCGTGCAACAAGTCAGGGTGGTCGAAGGCGACAGTGGCTACCTGCTCAACGGGTCGCTCTTCAACGCCGGTGTCACCGAAGCGGTGATTCCGCATCTGCTGGTTACCCTGTATGATGCAGCCGGCCAGGTGCAGTGGGTGGATCACTTTTTTCTACCCCAATCGCTGCGCCCGCAACGCGCGTTGGACTTTTCCGTCAATCTCACAGGGCGTCAGTCGATTACGCCGCTAGATGTCGCGGGAGATAGCTATGCCAATGCCTTGGTCGCAATGCCCGGTTTGGCCGGGCCACGCGCCGATTGGATTCCCCTGCCTTCCCGCGCGGGCTTTGCCTATCTGCGGGTGAGTGTGCACTATTTTACAGGGGGCAATTGAACGCGTTGTGCCGCTATGTATGCTGTCTGCTCATGGCTCTGGTGGCCTGTTCTCCCGCTGCATCATCCACCCTGCTGCCACCAACCTTGGCTGTACGCGCCTTGTCAATGAGCGTACCTGCGCGCATTCCTGCGGGTGTTCCGCTGACCGTCGTGGTCCAGGCAACACCAGCCGCGGCCATCGGTTCAATTTTGTTGACAGCCCAGGGCACCTTTGGGTTGTTACCCCAGCAACAGCCATTGGTCGCAGGCCAGGCTACCTTTACCTTTGTACAAATCCACACACAATTTGCGGGCACGGTCCAATTGCGCGCCAGTGTTGCAGGAGTGGAAGTCAGCAGCTCCGTAACCATCGCCCCTGGCCCGGCGGTTGATCCGGTACTGCCGTTGGTGGGCCCGCGCTCGATTGTCGCCGATGGCAACCATTGGACCATGGCCGTCACCACGCCGCGCGATGCATTGGATAATCCTGTGGCGGAAGATACGCTGGTGACGCTGCAAATTCAACACCCCATTACCACCGTACAAAGTTTGGGGGAAGGCATCGCACGCATTGAAACGCGCACGCGGAATTTGCTTTCCTGGGCGCGTATCTACAGCCGCACCCGCGCCGGCCAGATGTTGATCGCAGCTACTGCGGATTATGGGCACAGCCCAGAGCGCAGTGTGCTGGCCGTTCCGGGCATTCCCGTGTCTTTCCGGTTGACTGCCGACCGTTTCAGTGTACCGGCGGATGGTCGCCAACTGGTGCGGCTACAGAGCGATCAAATTACGGATCGCTTTGGCAATGTCCTGCTGGATGGCACGAGTGTGATGGTACTGGCGACAATGCTGCCGGATGAGCAGCGCTCGTTACCTGCAACCACCATTGATGGGCGTATCTATACGGCGCTCCAAGCACCCAGCCAACCTGGGACGATGACTGTGCAGGCCTGGATTGCGGGTGTCGCCAGCCAACCGCTGCAACTTGAATTTACGCCGGGGCCCGCGGTGCAGCCAATTCTTGTGACGAGCCAAAAAGCAGCAAACGGCGTTGTCCTGCGGGCCGGTCCTTTGGTCGGTCAGTTGGGGCAATTTATTCCCAACGGTGCTGCAGTTACCTTCACCCTGACCGCGCCGGATGGCCACATTGAAACCTTCCACGCGCCAGCCGACTATGGCTATGCCGAGATTACGCTGCGTCAACGATCGCTCGCGGCGGGTGTCTACCAAGTAACCGTGACCGCGGGTACCGGGCGAGGCGCAGTCGCGTTTGATGTGCTCACCGCGGCGGAGTGATCATGCCCAAAACCCAGTTGAAAGTGGCGATTGCGCTGGCCGGCCTGAGTTCGGTACTGATCATCATCTTGGTGATTGTGGCAAACTTAGGCCGGTTGGTGGCCTACGTTGGCAGCGGAGCCGATCCTGCCACTATCTTTCAAACCATTCCCAGCGTGCCCGTTGATCTGCAAGAGCGCGTGACATGGCTGGCCGATCGGCCTTCGGCTGCCGAAGGTCGCGCCCTGGAACCCTATACGCGCCAGCAGATCGCCAGCGCCTATCTCTATGGCTGGGCACAGTGGGGCATCTCCTACGAATTGCAACAACCCTATGGCTTGAAAACCTATTTCTCTGCCCCCGCGCTGGATGCCGTCAGCACGGCGGTGACATCAACGGTAGCCGCTGGTTGGCAGATCCACCAGAGCAACTTGCACCACACCTTGGAATTGGCCTTCTATGCGGATGACGGCGGGGTAGTCGCCTTTACCGACCGCAACGCCCACCTGGTGCAGCAACTGCTGCGCGCTGATAACGCTGACGCGGCGACGTTGGTGGATGTGCGCGAGAGCACCAATGTCTATGATGTGGTCATGTGGCTACAGGATGGCACTTGGCGCATTCGCGACCTGGTGCGTCGTGGCGATGGACCCTCGTTAACTGCCATACAGCCCGCCGCGCCCCTGGCCGACTTTGTGCAGGTGCAAGGCAATCAATTGCGGTTGGGCAGCGTGCCATTTTCGATTGCAGGCATCAACTATTACCCCCAAGCCTCGCCCTGGACCATGTTCTGGCCGTCATATAAAACTACCCAAACCATTGCCGATCTGGATCTGATTCAGCAGCTTGGGCTCAACACCATCCGCATTTTCGTCTCCTACGCCGATTTTGGCGCGGATAGCGTGCCACTCACCGAGATCGCCAAGCTGACCCATTTCCTCGACCAGGCCCAGGCGCGTCAACTCAAGGTGATCGTCACGATCTTTGATCATCACACCGATCATCATGTCAGCACATGGGCGGCCGATGATCGCCACTTGGCGGGGCTGATTCCACCCTTTGCCGAGCATCCAGCCATTCTGGCGTGGGACATTAAGAATGAGCCCGACCGCGATTATGCCTATAATACGCAGGCGTTGGTCGATGCCTGGCTGCGCCACATTGCGCGTACTGTGCAGCGCTATGATCCCAACCACCTGATCACCATCGGCTGGTCGCAACCCGAAGCCGCGGCCGGGCTGACCGACATTGTGGACTTTGTTTCCTTTCACTACTTTGAAGAGTTGGTGGATTATAGCCCACGTCTGGAAGGCTTGATCGCTGCCGCCAATAGCAAGCCCGTGGTGCTGCAAGAGTTTGTCGTCTCTACCTGGAACTCCTTCTGGCCGCACGGCCATACCGAGCAGGAACAGGCGCTCTACTATGCCGATCTGCTGCGCCAGCACCGCGCCTATGAGACCGCCGGCTACATGGTTTGGACCCTGCATGATTTTGATCGCATCGGCCTCGCCGAATTTAACACACCCTGGCAGCGCGCCACCCAAGCCAACATGGGCTTGCTGCGCCATGATGGCACCTTCAAACCCGCCGCCGCCGTGATCAAGCCAGGAGCCGCACTCGATCTGCCACCGCTTCCCCGCTGGCATCGCTGGACCAAACCCTTCTGGCTCATGGTGATGGGACTGGGCGGGCTGGGAATATGCACGGGGGTGATTGGCTTTTGGTGGTGGCGCAGGCGCA
>DAOTTR010000660.1:0-25102 GCA_034437715.1 Caldilineaceae bacterium | reverse complement strand
TCGCATCTAATGCCGGGTTTATCGCCATGTCCGCCGATGGTGAGCAGCGCGTGGTGCTGGCCTGGAGCGACCAACGCAATCATGCCAGTGGCGATGTTTATGCACAAAGCATAAATCAGTCTGGCGAACGCGGCTGGGCAAATGATGTGCGTGTGAATGATGCGGCGGGAACAGTTGACCAGACCCTGGCCGATGTGACAACCACGGCGGCAGGCATCAGTACGCTGGTCTGGCAAGATCGGCGCGCGGGCGCGGTGGCCCAGCTTTATCTACAGCGCGTCCTGCCTGATGGTCAGCCGCTTTGGTCGCAGCATATTCCTGTGCCGCAAGTTGGCCCGACACCCTATGAACAACGCGCGCCCAAGGTTGCCCATCTTGGCGATGACACATTCGTTGTCTGGTCAGATCTATCGGGCGGGGCGGCGCGCATCTATTTACAGCGCATTGACGCAGCTGGCAACCGCATGTGGACGCTGCCGCAGCCGGTAAGCGCGGGCAGCACAGACCAGAACAATCCTGCGCTAGCGATCAATTCACAGGGGGATCTCTTTGTGGCGTGGGAAACCCTGGAAGCGGGCACAACCCAGCTTATGCTTTTGCGCTTAAACGCCAGTGGCGCAGCACAATGGAACACGCCAGCACTTCTTTACAGTGGCGAGGAAGCCGCGCGTTTACCCGCGCTGGCGGTTGACAATACAGGTAACGTCTACGTAACTTGGTTGGCAACGAATGCGGAAGGCACAGACGTCTATTTGCAAAAGCTCAATCATGACGGTGGCCCGGCATGGCCTGCACCGATTTTGGTTAATAGTGCGCAGGGGTTGGTCAATCGTTTTAATCCGCCAGCGCTGGCCACCACAGCCGAGGGCGACTCGATTGTGGTTTGGGTGGATAATCGGCAATCGGGTGTCTTTGCCCAACGGCTTGATACGACGGGCCAAAAACTTTGGGCAAAGGAGATCCTGCTCAATGCGACGCCCGGCACCTTTTCACCGACGCCGGCGCTTGCCATCACACCCGATCGAGGCGCAGTGGTGGTCTGGCAAGGTTTACAACAGGGGGCGTCCGTGATTAACGCGCAACGCATCTCACCAGCCGGCGATCTGCTATGGAATGGGGGGAACAGCGTAGAGGTGGCGGTGAGTAATGGCGGCTTGCGCACCGCCATGCCGCGCATTGCCCTAGACAGCAACGGCGTAGGTAGCATTGTCTGGCGCGATGAACGGCGCAACAATTTTGATATTTTCATGCAAACGCTGGACACCGCGGGCCAACGTGGCTGGCCTGCTGACGTTGCCGTTAGCCAACCGGATCGCTTTTATCAAACAGTGGGGACAGCCGAATCACTTACGCTCGATAGGATCGAGCAGCCGATCCGCCAGGCAACCTTGACCGCCGACATTGATCTACGCGGGGGAACATTGGACTTTGCAATCACCAATGATGGCACGACTTGGCAAAGCGTACAATTGGGAACGCGGCTTGTCTTTACAACAACAGGTTCGGATCTGCGTTGGCGTGTGCAGCTACACCCCAACCCCCATGATCCGGCTACGTCGCCAATCATCCGCACGGTGCAAATTGATTACTATACCGCAACGCCAAGCGCCGCGCAGGATGCCTACGAAGGCGATGATGGGTGTGGTTTGGCACAAGCCCTCCAGATCGATGGGCCAGCGCAGCAGCACGCACTCACCGCCCAATCCGGCGCACAGCTTGATGAAGATTGGCTGCACTTGACCGCGCGTGCGGGTCAACCATACATCCTCTGGGCAGCCCCCAATCACAGAGATGCCACACTGCAACTGGAAGTATATGCCGCTTGTGGCGCAGCAGCCACGGCCACGGTGCGTGCGGTTGCCGGGCAAAGTGCAATTTTGTCCTGGACGCCAGACCATACCAGCACACATTTTGTGCGCGTGCTGTCGACCCATACGCCACTGCTCAACGAGGTGCGCATGGGTCAACAAACGCCACTGGGTTATCAAATAGGTATCCGCCAAGCAAGTACCCCTGGCTTAGCGATTTTGGTGGCTGGTCGGCTGCCGGCAGGCGATGCCAACCAAACGGTCATTGATCAGACAGTGGATCGAGTTTACCAAAAGTTGCAGCAACACGGCTATGCACCAAGCCAAATTCACTATTTGGGCCGTGCGACAGGGGTTACGCAGGCAGCCTTACAAAACGCAATCCAAAGTTGGGTTGTCGCCCAGCAGACCACTGCGCCAGCCACAGGCTCGATGCCCCTCTTTATTTACCTGGCGGGCCGTGGCAATGTCGGCCAATTTTATCTCAACGAAACCGAGCGTATAACGCCCGCGCTGCTTAACTTATGGCTCGCCAATCTGGAAGCACATGCGCCCATCCAGCCAATTGTGATCATTTTGGAAGCAGGTCAGGCCGGGTCGTTTATCACGACCAATCCGGGTATGTCCGACACTGGCACGCTTGCGGCGCCCAATCGCATATTGGTCACTGCCACCAGTGCCCAGGGCAGTGCCTGGCGTAGCAGCCAGGGTCTCCTCTTTTCGGATATATTTTGGTCCAACCTGGCAATTGGTCACCCAGTTCAGCAAAGTTTCCAGATGGCGCGCCAAGCGGTGCAAGAGGCTGGCTATTTCTGCCAGAATGCCGCGGCGTGGTGCCAAGAGCCGTGGCTAGATGATACGGGACGTGGATTGCCCAATCCAGCGTTGACGGCAAGTCTGGCGCATGGTCAGGGGCTAGCCTTACCGACCACCGAGCAGGGGCCACAAATTCAAACGGTTACGACCGCTTGGGACAAAGCAACCCAAACCTTATCAATTGAGGCGCAGGTTGTGGTATCGAATAGCCAAAACCAGGTCGAGGCGCATCTTATTCCAGTCCCCTATCAGCCTATCCTTATAGAAAATGAGGCATTCCCGGCTCTTCAGCATCCGATTGTGGTCTTACACAAGACAGCGGAAGCGCCGCTTGCGCCCCTGTTACAGCGGCAAACCTATCGTGGCACCTATCAAATACCGGACGGCCAGGGCGACTTCTGGGTTAGTGTTCACGCTTGGGATAGCGCCGGGGTATTTGCCGTACCCTTCGGCGTGCAATTTCAAAATGGATTTTATACCTATCTACCCCTGGTGAGCAGATAGGGGTATCGCTATCAAGAAAATTTTGTATCATCCCACGGTGGATGATACAAAATTTTTCTGGGAAATTACGAAAGAGGAAAATAATGATGAAACCCCAGGTGTCACTCTCGACAGTCGTTGCGGTTGCCGTTCTGCTTTGTAGCGTTTTCTTTCTGCTCGCGCAGATTGCCGTGGCCGCGCCAGCAACCCTGTCTACCGGTGTCGATTGGCGTCAAGCACAGCAACCCAACGCGGCGCCCGATCTGACAGTTGATCGCATTATGCTCACCCCAGCCAGCCCTGGCGCCGGGCAGACAGCCGATATTACGCCGATTATCAAGAATATTGGCGATGCCGCAGCCGGTGGCTTCTCGATCCATCTCTATATAGACCCCATTGACAATCCACCCATCCCGACAACACCAGTCACAGCCCAGACTTTTTTCGGGTTAGGCCTAGGGGCCGGTGACACCTTTGACGGCTACACACGGACGGGGCAGCCTTTTGCCAATGCCGAGTGGACCGTTTGCGCCTGGGTCGATCGTGATAATCAAGTTCAGGAATCGAATGAAAGCAACAACATCTTCTGCTTCACAAACGCAAGCAATCCACCAGATAGTTATGAAGAAGATGATACTTGTCTACAGGCAAAAGCAGCTACAACCGACGGCACCTTGCAAGAACGCAACCTCACCCGCACCAATAATATCAGTGATACGGACTGGATTGCGATTCCCACCGTCAGTGGCGTTAAGTATGTGGCCCAGGCGCTTGCCACGGGTGCTGATGCTAGCCTTTCTATCGAGTTGCGTCCCTCTTGTGACGCCCCGCCCAGTTTTGGCAATGGCGGGACCATTACCTTCACCGCGCCCAGCAATAGCCAGGTTTACTTGAAGATCGCCCACAACCAACAAAATTATGGCCCCGATAATGCTTATCAATTCAAGGTGACGGCACAGAACGCGTGCAGTGCATCCTTCGAGCCGAACGATATGTGTAGCATACCGGTCGAGCTAACGGTGGGTGGCGCGGCTCTCACCCAATCCTTTTGCGCCGAGAACGATATCGACTGGTCACGCTTCCAGGTAAAAGCTGGTGGAAAATACCGCGTCAAAACCCAAAATAGCGGCAGTCAAGCGGATGTACAGATGAGCCTTTTCACAAGCTGCGAAGGCGCCAGCACGGACACCGGGCAACAGATCGAATTTACGGCGGCCGCGGCCGGCACGATCTATCTAAAGACTTACAATCTGGATCCGCAAGTCTATGGCGCCGACACCGATTACAAAATGGAGGTAGAGCTCCTCAATTCTGGTGGCTGTGACGAGGATAGCGCAGAGCAGGACGACACCCAGCTCGATGCCAAAGCGCTGACGATTGATAGCACGCCCACACGGCGGAATGCCTGTCCCGCCGCTGACGTTGACTGGATCAAGTTCACAGCGCAACAAGGCCAATTCTACACCATAGAAACCCTGAATCTGGCGAATCAAGCGGATACTGTGTTGTGCCTTTACGCCGCCAATGGCGAACAGTTGCGCTGTGATGATGACAGCGGTGCCGGGGATGGCTCGCGACTGAGTCTTGAAAATGCCACCGCCGGTGACTATTTCTTTAGAATAAAAAACGCCAATCCAGATGCAGCAGGCGAACGCACAGCGTACGATGTCCAGGTGATCACGGGCAAGTGTAAAGGCGATGGTCTGGAGCCGGACAATGAGCGCGGCAGCGCAAAATCACTTGCAGCCGACGGCACCGTGCAAAGCCATAACGCCTGTGACGAGAACGATGTAGACTGGGTGACATTCAACGCCACGGCCAATACTTCCTATGTCATCTCGACCACGGCATTCGGGGCGGAAGCCGATACAGAAATCGAGTTCTACGATCCGAATGGCAATCTGTTAGCCCGCAATGATGATCATACGCCAGGTATCCAGTCGCAGATCGGCTATAATATCGCGACAGCCGGGACCTATGCCATCAAGGTGCAATTATATAACCAGCAACGCTATGGCAGCGGCACAGAGTATGGATTGAGCATACGTACTGGGCCCACGCCCACGCCAACGCCAACCGTCACACCTAGCCCCACGCCCACGCCCACGCCCACACCCCAAGGCAGCAGCGTACGTACCTTGATCTTGGTCAATCATGCGCGGCTGACGCAACTCTATAGCGCTGACGAAGCGACGCAGCTTCTCAATAAGCTGACTGAATTAGCGAATCGTAACGAAGTAAAGGGCGAAGTGATTCGGCTGGATAATAATACAGAAGTGAGTGCGGCCTATGGCATATGGACAGCAGATATTGCGAACGTCGATAAAGCCAACAAACTCGCCACCGAAATTCGCCGCCTGATCATGCAATATATGGCGGAACGCGGTGGGGTTGAATATGTTGTGCTGGTTGGCGATGATCGCGCGTTGCCCTTCCGGCGTGTGGCAGACAATACACCGCGCCAATCCGAAAAGACCTATACCGAAGTTGACGCCAATCATCCAACCGGGGCCGCCCTGCGCGCCAACTACTTCTTGACCGATGACTTCTATGCCGATCGCGAACCGACGTCAAAGAATGGCAGCGAGATTTATATCCCAGATTTAGCGATTGGTCGCTTGATCGAAACGCCCGCCGACATGATCGCGCTGATCAATGCCTTCCTGGCGCAACCCACCACGACGGCAGAACAAGTATTGGTGACTGGCTATGATTTTGTCCAAGACACCGCGCAAGGGGATTGTACAGATTGGAAACAGGTTTTCGCCAGCGATCCAAGCAAAGTTGCGTGTCTGATCGGCACAAACTGGTCCAAGCAAGACTTTAGCAATTTACAATTGCAGGCGAATCCGGTTTTCAAAGTTCAATCGATCAACGGCCATGCCAATCACTATGCCGCGGGCGCGGCGGCAGGGGGCAGTACGGGTGCCGATGAAGTGGTTGCCGCCAGCATGGATCTAAGCGGTGGCCTTATCTATACCCTTGGCTGCCATGCTGGGTTGAATGTGCCCCCGACCAATAGCACCAAGCCGCTCGATCTGCCCGAAGCGTTCGCGAAAAAGCGCGCTAATTATATCGGCAACACTGGCTATGGGTGGGGACTGCTGAACAATATTGGCTTGTCCGAAAAGGTGATCCGGCTCTTCACCAAAGAGTTGCTAAAAGCGGAAACGGTGTCGATGGGCAAGGCCTTGGCAAAAGCCAAAAATCTTTACTTCGAGCAAGATCAAAATTTCTCGGCCTATGACGAAAAAGTGATGCAACAACTCATCTTCTATGGCCTGCCCATGTTTGAAATCAGATCGAATGGCAACTCGTCGCTGGCCGATGAATTTCCAGGCGTTGATCTCTCATTTGATCCTTCCGGTTCACTGGATGGCAGCGAGGTGATTACCAAGTCAGTCAATATCGATTTCCAGAAAGTGCTGGATGGAGATCCGAATAACGGCCAGATCGATACACTTAGCACCGATAGTGGTCAATATCTGTCACTCTATGGGTCTACCAGTGCCGATGCCGACGAGCCAGTGCAGCCGTTGCACTTTGGCGATATTTCGGTTGCCCAATCCGAGGCGCGTTCGGTCGTACTATTAGGGGCCACCATCGCCTCAACCACCCAAAATTTTGATCCCCTGGTTGGCACGCCGGTCAATGAATTTGTGGACCGCTCTAGTGCAGCAGAAGCCAGCCTAGACGCATCGTTTGGCTGGTATCCCCCGTCGCCAGTCCAAGTGACGAGCAACAACGGAGAATCAACCATACTCACCCAACTCGGCCAATTTAATGCCAATACCGCAGAACAGCGTTTGTTCAGTTCGATTGACACCGAAGTCTACTACAGCACCAGTACGGACCAGACTGCACCAGAGATCACGGTTGTGGATGGCTTGTACAACGCGGCGACCCAAAAAGTGAATGTAAAAGTTGGCGCAGTGGATGCATCTGGCATGAAAGAGGTGATTGTCTCTTACGTCGAGACCGAAAGTTCCACAACCCTCAAATCAATTAAGCTCACCTTTGACGCCAGCTCACAAAAATGGCGCGGCAGTTTTACCGGCGACAGTAACTCGCGCTTCTACATCCAGGCCGTTGACAATGCGGGCAACGTCTATACCGCTAGCAACAAAGGCAATTACTATCGCCCCGCGTCCGAAAGAGCGCTTTCGCTCAACCTGCTGTACTTGCCGGTGATTAGCAAGTAAAGAGATAAAGTAGTTTTCCAGAAATACCGCAGTCTAAAACAATCTACAAAGAGGCTCGCCTTTGGTCGAGCCTCTTTGTAGATTGTTTTTTATGCTCATGCACCCAACGTCGGCATCTTCACGGCACTATTGCGCCGGGCATCCATCGGATCTTCCATCGAGCGTGGATAGCGACGCGCCAGTTGCGAAACAGTGTCCAAGCGTGCCAGCGCATCAGCCGGCATTTTCCAGCCGCCAGCCAAGAAGTTATCGCGCGCCTGTGCCACCGTACGCGCGCCGATAATGGCACTGGTAATCGCCGGTTGCTCTAAGACCCAACGGTTGGCTACCTGGGCTGGTGTACGTCCCAAGTCCGCAGCCACTTGCAACAACTCGGCCAGGGTTTCATCAGCATTGGGCGCAAAATAGCGTTGTGGATAGGCCCAGCCTTCTGCCGAGCGCGTGCCCGCTGCCGTGCGCTCGCCCGGTTTATATTTGCCCGTCAGAAATCCACCCCCCAGCGGGCTCCAAACCACAACACCCAACCCCTTCAACTGACAAACCGGAATGATCTCTTCCTCAATATCACGTACAACTAGGCTATATTGGGGTTGGTAGCATTCAAAACGCGCTAGATTCTTGGTTTCGCTAATCCAGAGCGCTTCCATCAGTCGCCACGCCTCATAATTACTACACGCAATATAGCGCACCTTGCCTTGATGCAACAAGTCATCTAGGGCACGCAACATTTCCTCCAGTGGTGTTTGGACATCCACATGATGAATATAATAAATATCGACATACTCCATCTGTAGGCGGCGCAAACTATCTTCCAATGCCTGCATAATATGCACGCGCGACATCCCCGAATCATTCGGACCTGCGCCCATAGGATTGAAAAATTTCGATGCAACGATAGCCTCGCGTCGCCGGCCTTTGAGGGCCTTGCCCAAAAGCACTTCAGATTCACCACCGGCATAGCCATTGGCGGTATCAAAAAAGTTCACACCCGCATCAAAGGCCAAATCGACAATTTGTTTGACAGCAGTTTCATCTGTGCCATGCCCAAATGTCATCGTGCCCAGACAGATTTCCGATACTTTCAGGCCGCTGCGGCCCATGCGCCGATATTCCATGATCGTCTCCTTGGGATTGGGTAATGATTCCTACTTTGCAGGTAATCAGTGTACCAAAAAAAGAACCAATAAAAAAAGAGGATTCGACTGATAGTCGAATCCTCTTTTCGCGTGTTCGTAAAGTACTTTATGGTAACGGCTTTGCGTATATCACGTGGTACGCTACACCTAAACTATCAGTAGACTTTCCAAACAAGGCTCAAATGAGAGCAGTTAGATTTTCTGCACGTTGGCAGCGGATGGACCCTTGGGGCCCTGTTCGACGCTGAATTCAACGCGATCGCCTTCTGCTAGGCTGCGGAAACCATTGCTAACAATGGCGGATTGGTGGACAAAAAGATCTTTGCCACCGGCTTCAGGGGTAATGAAACCAAAACCCTTTTGATCATTGAACCACTTGACGGTACCTTTAGCGCGGCTAGTAGCCATGTTGGAAAACTCCTTATTACAATTTACTATACACTTTATTTTGCTACAAAACGGAAGCGTTCCCAACAAACACAAAGCCACTCGAAAACTAACCCGAGCGACTGAATTGCATTACTCGTGATAGAACTTGCACCATCTTGTAAAAATGATTCTATCATATCTGATTACAGTTGTCAAGTAGAAAAACGTATTATTGCATATTAAGTTACAGAATGGTTACACACATGTGCATTTTGCTTACTTCTCAGGGGGGCGACGACCACACCACTTTGGCAGACTGTACCCCGCGCGTCCCCGGCACACTTCCCCAAAACTGGATTACACGCTCAAACTGCGCGTTTTCAAACAGCGCAAAGGGTGGTAGCAGCCATTGAATAGCAGTAGGAACACCCATTATCTAGTGAGAACCGTTGAACGTTTGCCCCTGACCCTGGATAAACGTATAATACGGGCTATGCAACCTGCTGCCGCCTATATCGCCAGTGACCGACGCCACTTTATGGCTGCCGGCCAGAGAGTACCAGAAGAAACCATCGGCGCGACGCTCTTTGCCGATATCTCCGGCTTTACGCCGCTCACCAGCGCGTTGGTGCGCGCCTATGGTCCACGGCGCGGCGCCGACGAGTTAACCCGTCAATTGAACATGGTCTATACGGCCCTCATCAGCGAGGTCGAACGCTACGGCGGCAGCGTGATCGGCTTTAGCGGCGATGCCATCACTTGTTGGTTTATGGCGGCAGAGCCGGTACCCATTGCGCTAGCCACTGCCATCCTGTACGCAAGCACAGCGGCACTAGCCATGCAACATGTGATGAAAGCCTTGCAGGTTATTCGGCTGCAAGATGGCATAACAGTCACGCTTGCCATCAAAACTGCCGTCGCGGCCGGACCAGTGCGCCGCTTTGCCGTGGGTGATCCGGCGATCCAATTGATCGATGTGCTGGCCGGTGCCACGCTCGATCGCATGGCAGCGACGGAACAGATGGCACAGCAAGGAGAGTTGTTGCTCGATGCTGCTACAGCCGCATTGATTACCGACGCCGCGACGATTGCCGAATGGCGCGCCCAGCCAACAACCGGTGAACACTTTGCTGTGGTAACTGCCCTGCCTAGGAAGCTAGCCCCAGTCGAGGGCATGCCGATCACCACACTGCCCGAAAGTGACGCCAGTGCCTGGGTGTTACCACCCGTCTACGCCCGTCTGCAAAATGAAGGCGGGCGCTTCTTGGCTGAATTGCGTCCGGCCGCGGCGCTCTTTCTCAAATTCACCGGCCTGGATTACGACAGTGATCCGGCGGCGGCACAAAAGCTTGACCAATATATAGGCTGGGTGCAGGGCGTGATCAACCGCTACGAAGGCGCGCTGATCCAATTGACCACAGGCGACAAAGGCAGCTATCTCTACGCCGCCTTTGGTGCGCCGATCGCGCATGACGACGACATTCGACGCGCGGCCATGGTTGCCTTGGAACTACGCACCCCACCGGCCCACTGCCCATTTATTACCAGCATCCAGATCGGGGTTAGTCAAGGGGCCATGCGCGTGGGTGCCTATGGCAGCATCACCCGCCGCACCTATGGCGTGCTGGGGGATGAAACCGTGGTAGCGGCGCGACTGATGACCCATGCCGCGCCAGGGCAAGTGGTGGTCAGCCAGATCATCGCCGACGCGCTTGAAGGCGAATTTCAATTCCAAGCATTGGGCGAGTTTCAGCTCAAAGGCAAACCAACAGCGCAATCCCTCTATGCGTTGCTTCAGCCCATGGCACGCAGCCGTCAATTGATCGATCTCTACCCCACAACGCTGGTGGGCCGCACAACCGAATTGGCCGAATTGGCCGCCGAGCTGAAGATAGTCCAACAAGGGCAGGGCCGCCTGGTGCGCGTTGAAGGCAGTGCTGGCGTTGGCAAGAGCCATCTGGTGGCGGCAGGCGCGCGGCAGGCGCAGGAACAGGGCTTTAGCGTGATCATTGGTGCGTGCCAAAGTACCAATCAAGGCACCGCCTATGCAGCCATCCGTTTAGCAATGCGCGCGCTGTTGGGGCTGGATGCGATTGAGACCCTTTCGATCGACGCACAAATTGCCCATGTCACAACCACGATCACGGCCATCAATCCGGTCTGGTCGCTCCGTTTGCCGCTCCTGCGCGATCTGTTGGGATTGCCCATGCCAGACAATGCAACCACCGCGGCTTTTGACGCGCGTCTGCGCTACGAAGCGCTGATTAGCCTGGTGGTCGATCTGGTAGAGAGCTATGCGCATCGGCAAGCCTTGCTCTTACTCTTCGAAGATATCCATTGGATGGATGAGGCATCGCAGGGGGTGACGCTGGCATTGGCGCGCATGACGCACACAGTACCGCTGCTGTTACTGCTGGTCCAGCGGCCAGCGGTGCGCGAGCATGACCCCTTTCTCTACGAGATCGCGACCCTTTCATCACAGACCCACCTTCTCTTGGAGGAACTGACGCCCACAGGCATTGCCGCGCTAGTACAGCAACGGCTGGATCGCGCCGCTACAGCAACCCCAATTTCGCCGCTGGCGCTCTCTTTGATTCAGGCGCAAACCCAGGGCAATCCTTTTTTCGCCGAAGAGTTGATCGATGCCATGCTCGACAGTGCGCATCTCCAACAGCGCGATCACTGTTGGCATCTATCACCGGCGATCACCGAGTGGCTGGGCAACAGTGGCTGTCTCACACGGCTGGATGGCCAAGAGGTGGTTGCCCCCGACGCGCCATTGAGCACGGTGGATCTGGGGATGCCGAGTACGATTCAGGGGGTGATCCTTGCCCGCCTGGATCGGCTGCCCGAGCCAGTAAAGTTGACATTGAAAGTGGCGAGCGTAATCGGGTGCATCTTTGAACACGATCTGCTGGTGCGCGCTCATCCGGCGCAAAATGCCGATCGCCTGTTAACCCAACAGGTGGAAACGCTGCTTCAACGCGATTTTGCCCGTTTGGAAAGCCCCGAACCGCGCCGCACCTATCTCTTTAAGCATAATATCACGCAAGAAGTGGTCTACCAGACACTGCTTACGGATCAACGCCAGGAGTTGCATCTTGCGGTGGCCAAAACGCTGGAAGGCTTGCAGCCAGACAATGTTGAGGATTTAGCCCTCCACTTCTACAACAGTGATCTACTCCAGCACGAGGTGCGCGGCAAAGCATTGCATTACTTAGATGCAGCCGGACTGCGCGCCAAGCATGAGTACGCGAATGAAACCGCGCTCAGTTATTTCAATCGTGCGCTGGAAATCGAAGCGCGCGCCACTTGGTTGCAGGCCAAGGTAGAAGTGCTGCACATTTTGGGGCGACGCGACGAAGAAGCGAGAACGCTCCATAGCCTCACGCAGCAGCAAACCACTTCCCAGTTTGATCTGGCTTTGCTGTGGGGCGAATATTATGCGGAAATGAGCGACTACACGCAGGCGGAGGCAGCGGTCAAACAGGCGCTTGCACTGGCAGAGGCGGCGGCTGATCGGGAAGGGCAGGCACGATCTCTCGCGCGGCTGGGCATGCTAGCGTGGCGCCAAGGCACTTATGAAGCGGCAGAGCAGCTCTATGAGGCAGCGTTCACTATGGTGACGGGCACGCTCAATTATCGCAGTGTCGAAGCGGAGGCCCGCTATGGGTTGGGATTGGTCTATCGCCAACAGGGCAAGTTTGACGAAGCGCGCCATCAATTTGAACACGATCTAGCCCTCAACCAGGAGTTGAACAATCGCCAATATGAGGCCAGGGCGCTTAGCGCGCTCGGTGTTAGTGAACATTTGCGGCCGAATTTTCATGAAGCGATCCTTTACCATCAGCAAGCACTGGCAATTCGCGAACAGATTGGTGACCGTGCTGGCATAGGGGCTAGTCGATTAAACATTGCACAGAGTCTGGGCAATCTGGGTAATCATAGTGATGCTGAACCGCTGTTACGCGAAGCATTGCGGACACAACAAGCACTCAATAATCAATGGTGGCAAGCGATTACACTCAATGAGCTGGGTATTCTTCACCTGATCGTCGGTAATACTGCCGAAGCGCGTACCTGCTTAGAACAAGGGTTAGCCTTAAATCAAGAGGGCATCGAAGCATATTTGTTATGCAATTTCGGCCAAGTACTCCGGGATACAGGTGAGGCAGAGCAAGCAGAAGAAGTGTTTCAAAAAGGATTACGTCTTGCCCAGATACAAGGAGATGCCCATTTAGAAGCAATTTATATAAACGACATGGCGTTGCTCAGCTTGCACCAACAGAAATATGCCGAAGCAGGTGAACGGGCACAGACATCATTAGAAAAATTTCAGGCACTACAACTCGAATTGTCTACAATCTCTGATCTGGCCATTATCGCCACGGCACAAGTAGCCTTAAACAAGTATCCAGACGCGTTAGCTACAGTCCGCAAGGCACTACAAATTCTTGATGCATGTGATGGCGAAGGCCCAGATTTTCCCCAGCGGGACTATTGGATGTGTTACGAAGTTCTGCAACGGCTGGGTGAAGCAACGCTTGCAGCCCATGCCCTAAGCGCCGCCCATCGCCTCCTCATACGACAAGCCGAACGCATCAATGATTCAACCATGCGGCGCGCCTACCTGGAGAATGTAGCGTTTAACTGCAGCATCCTCCAAGCAGTCAGCGAAAAATTGCTTACGGTATAGGGCTATGTAGGTCACGTTTGCAACGTGACAATCTGCCCAAAGCCGCAACACCATCCTTGAAAAGTCGTGGTCAACGATGCTTGTCCCATGACAAACCGAAAGTTTTGCATTGAACAAGTCTGTCACGTTGCAAATGTGACCTACAAACGTATCCTAGACCGAAACTTACTTTACAGCCCACTACTGTTGAATCAACGGCAGAAATAGTTGATTTCCCCCTAGCTCTAGCAACACCGCATAGACCCCCACCCCTTGACTTGGTGCCGAAGCAACCTTTACGCCATCTGGCGCATTAACCGATGTTGTCAACGTGGTGGGGAGTGCTTGCCAGTTGCTTCCATCCCAGAAGTAGAGTGCTGGCTCGCCCGCTTGCATGCCTTGTGCATTGGCAGCTTGCAAAACAGCAGCACCTTCATATTCGATCGACACCCGTCCCGTAGCGACCAACGACGGCGGGAACGCATCTAAGCGGTAGGACTGACCAAGTATCGACTTGCTAAATGGCAAGGGTGGTGTGCCGGGCATACTCTGCCAGGCGATTGACTCACCCAGCCCCAATTCCAACGGTTCATCGCTTTCAAAGCTGGCTTTGCCATCCGAGGAGAGAACAAGAACGCCGCCAAAATGTTTCGCCGGCCCAAATGCACCGCTGCCCCCCGTCCCGCGATCGACCATCACCTCGCGCCGGGTGATCAGGCCGGGTGGCGTCTCTTCGACCCATAGTTGGGCATAAAGCGGCGGCACCGGATCGGGCAGATCGAAAATGCCACTGTAGACGCCGTTATCACCGGTCAAGGCAACCGGGGCATAGCCCGTGCCCTGTTCTGGATATAAGCGCGCCATGAGCTGCCCGGTAATCGGCGTCGCCAGCGAGTTGGTCACCACCACGCTCACCTGATTGGTTCCCGTCTGGGTCAGTTTGATCAAAGGTCCCCACGCCACATTCTTGGTCATCATCAATTCGGCATCGCCGGGCTGGATGATCTCGCAGCCAAATTGGTGGCGCGGTGTCTCGCTCCCCTCAGCATGGTCGTTGATATCATAGACGCAAAGCCGGTCGGCGATCTGCGCGTCGATCAACTCAACCTGGGTAGCATCTTTGGGTGGCTTGCCCTGTTCAAAGACGCGGTCGCCGCGCAACGTAAAGACGCGTGCCTCGCCAGAACTCAACTCACCATCCTGGTAGATCATGTCAAAGATCTGGCTGGCGGCCGGTTCACCGGGCGGTGTGCTCGGGGCCACGAAGGTGACTGTCGTCAAGTTGACTGGTGGCGCGGCTGGGCCAGCTACCACACTGGTCGGCTGGATGACCCACGGATACCAGAGACCGATCGTCGCCCATTCGGTGCGCCCCTGGAGCGTATGATAAGCTTCGGTGCCGTTACAGGCACTGTGCCAGTGATCCAGGTCGAAGATAAAGTTCTGATTGCTCTCTTGGTAGATATCGCCCATGGCACCGCCGGTACACAGCTCGGTCAGTTCCTGGCTGGCATTGCCATCCACATCGGTGTACGTATCAAAGAGGAAGAGCAGATAGTGCCCCAACTCGTGCGCCATGGCCAGCGCCCAGTCTTTGGCCATGGTCGCAGGTGGCACAACCACCCCATTATCCATAACCGGTTGATTGGGTGGCACACCGTAACGGTTCCAATGGGAGCCCATAAAAAAGTGGCCTGGGCTATAGACATAGTCAACCGCTGGCAACGGATCAACGGTATCCGTGGGCACGACACCACCGATGATCGCCTTGGGTTGCAGCGTATTGTTGATGTACAGGCGCAGATCCGCGTCTTGCCACGCATCCAAGCTTTGATGGACGGTGATCTGTCCCAGCACGAATTGGCCGTCGGTAAATGAATAGAGATAGTTGGCAGCGTCGGTCAGGCTTGCGCGCAGCCAAGCCGCCTTGCTCGCGTCCCCCTGCACATACCATTCGGCAGAGACAGCCAGATCATGCACCAGCAAGGGCTGCTGTTGCGTCACCACCAGGCGCAACGTCCCCGGTTCATCACTTACCACCGCTGCGCTCACGGTTGTCGGGCCACCACTGGTGCGATAGAGCGTGGTATCTGCTGTGCTGGTCATGGGCGATAGGCCCCACAACTGGTCGCCAATATCAATAGCACTTGCGCCCAGCACATAGCCTTGCCCGTCAACCGCAAAGGGATCGCCCCCGGTGGCTGAGTTGATGCGATAGACCCTACCCGCGGCCGGCGGGCAGGCATCGGCGGTTTCTAAGCACAGTTGAATGCGCCAGGCCTGCGGGTTGGGCGCAAAAGCGAGATTGTCAATCGACTCGGGCAGCGCGGCACCATAGTCCAGATGGACCGCTGCGATGCGCCCATAGGCGTCATACAAGCCAACAAATTCAGTATGGGCATCGGGCACCGGGTTGCTGGCGCGACAGAGCAGATTGCCCGCCACATCATAGGCGGTGAGCAGGCCATTGGGCCGCACAGTACTACCGTTGCCCATGTAAAAACCGACATGGGTTTTCGGCGCATCAAAGGTGATCACAAAGGGTACACTGGCGTTGGCCGAGGGAATCACCGCCTCATTGCGCGCCACATTGGGGCGCGAGGTCGCGTTATCGGGCACTTTGCCATAGGTAATCGCGCTGGTCGTTCGCCCATTTTCAAAACGCACACCATAGAGCGATGCATAATAATTTTCAATGACCGTCGCCTCGGGCAGGTCATCAAAGGTGATTGTGCCAGCCAGGGGAATATCGGCAGGGCTGAAAATTTCTCGGCAGGGGCTCTGCAAGGTGGCGGCACAGGGCATGCTCATGGCCTGTTGCAGCGCATTAACAAAGAGATTACGCCCATTGGCCGTCATCTTTTCGGGCCCCGCACCAAAGCCCCAAAGCTGCCGACAACCCTGACCCACCAGAATACTATGCGTGCCTTGGTCGTTTTCATAGCCCATTGGGAAAGTGTCAGACCCCAGATTACTCGCCGCAATCGCCACATTCGGCACATTATCGGTATAGACTTGCAAGGCAAGTCCCTGCACTGCGTTTGTGTTGTAGGCCGTCTGATAGAAGGCCAGATTCGGATCGACGGGATAAACATCGAGCGCGCTGCCGTGTGCGCCCTTGGGATGGCCAATCGCTAGCCCACGTTGGCCCAGATCATTTTTGACTTGACCAAAGAAGGCATAGCCGCCTTCGCCCAAACCCAGCACTTTGCTATTCTCGGCAATCGCATCCACCTGACCGTCGGCATTGCCCCAGGTCGCCAGATCGCCTGTGTCATCGGCAATAATCGTGAGCGCAAAACGGCTGAAATCGGTTTTCAATACGTCATCCAGCGGGAGTAAGCTAACGGCCACGCCATGTTGTTCTAGCAAGGTGGCAAAGTTTTTGGCGGCCGCTTCGTCCGCTCGATAGACATAGGCGACGTTGCTTGCCAGGCGCGGCGCAGAGGCTGTCACTTGGACTTGGGCAGCTGCCTGCTGCACCACCCCGCCCCCACCACAAGGCGCGCCACGACAGATCGTCACAACATGATTGGCCGGCGCAGCATCGCTGGGAATCACAAAGGTCGTAATAAACGAACCACCCACAGGAATCTGGACGGTTTCCACGGCCACACCATCCCAAAGAATTGTCCCTACATAGCCGCCGGGGGTAAAGCCACTGGCCCCCAGTTGCAGCACATTGCCAGCCACGCCACTGCCTGGGTTGACATTCAAGGTAGGGCCGACCTGGGCATAGCTGACAGGCGTGCTTGCCCATAGCCAGAGTGCGGCAAACAGGATCAATGCACCGATAGAGAAATAATGTTGGGTGCGCAGGTGCATAGGGACTCCTTTTCAAAGGGTTAGGGCAATTGTTTAGAAACGTTTACAGAGTATACTAATTGTTTACCAGCTATCACCGGGCTGGTTGGCTTCGATGCGACTATCGCGTTCGGCGATGACGCGTGGTAAGTCGAGAATGGTGATAACGCCGTTTTCAAATTCAATCAAGCCACGCCGCCGCCACTCACCCAGAATACGGTTGACCCATTCGCGCCGTGCGCCCACCATGGAGGCAAGATCACTTTGGCTGAGTTCCAGATTCAGCACATAGCGTTTGCCCGGCTCGATCACTTCGCCATAGCGAGCATTATTATCCAGCAGAATATGCAACAGTCGCCCCGCGGCGTCAAATTGCGCAATCGATTCGGCAAAAGCTGCGGTCCAGCGTAACTTACCCGAGAGTAGGCGGGTCAGGTTCAGCGCCAATCCCGACACAGTGTTCAGATGGTGGACAAAATGCTCTTGCGACATAGCCAGCACGGTGACAGGGGTAACCGCCTTGGCCGCAGCCGAGCGTGGCTCATTGTCCAACGCAGCAAACTCCCCCAACACATCATGCGTGGAGAAAATGTCAATCGACGTTTCATTGCCCGCTGGGCTGATCTTGTAGATGCGCACTTTGCCCTTTAGGATAATATAGATCTCGCGGCTCTCATCGCCTTGGCGAAAGAGCAACTCGTCCTTCTTATAGTCGCGTGAGCGCAGATCTTGCACCATCGCACTCAGATGTTTTTCGCCCAGGCCCACAAAGAGCGGGATCTCTTTCAGCAGGGCAAGGCGGCGCGCGGCGGTAGTACCGGCGATGGTAGATGTGCTAGCTGTCGAGCTATCTTGCATTTCTTCCCCCATTATATTAGAGTATATTTTTGATGACGTTGGTGAACCAGAAAACGTTGCGGTTGTGTGATTGCCAACAGGATGGGTGTGCGCTAGATCACAACTATCCTGTACTTCAGGCAATTTAGCAAGATCAGCCGTAGTGATATTCTTTCTGGAGTCCTATTTTGCCACACGCCAAGTCGCGAATCGATAAAACCCGTAAAAGTTGCACACAACCGCGCAATCGAGCGCCTATGTGCAACTTTGAGATGGTTTGTCGATAAGCCTTGTGTAAGCTCTCTCTATTCTCGCGCAGCCTACCAGCAAAGACAAGTTAACGATCCATGAACATATTTACCTGGCTTATTCTCGGCCATTTAGTCGGCGATTGGATGTTTCAAAATGACTGGATGGCGCGCGGCAAACAGCGTCAATTCTTTAACAAAGAGATCCTGGTGCATTGCCTGGTCTACACAACCGTATTGGCGCTCACGCTCTGGATCGCCACCCATGACCAAGCCCTTTCACCTCCCTATTTAACGAGCCTTGCCATCATTTTTCTGTCACACTGGCTGATCGATGCGGGTAATTTGGCTGGCATCTGGATGCGCTGGTGGCGTCAAAGTCGCGAGCTCTTTGTGCGCATCATGGTCGATCAGACGATGCACATGGTGGTGCTGGCTGCACTGGTAGAGTGGTGGCTGGTATAATACCCTTCAATGGTCAAATTCGCGCTCCTGCACAACTTTCTCATTTTCTTATTCATTAAAGGAACAACCCATGCCGCAAGACAGCGCCACAGCGCGCATCATGTCCGATCCGATCCTCACCCTCTTTACCAAACTTCTCTCTGTGCCCGCCCCTTCTGGCTATGAAACACAGATTGCCACCGTTGTACGCGCCGAACTGGATACACTAGGCTATACGCACAGCACAGATGGCGCAGGTAATATTCTGGTGCGCCTACCAGGGCGCACGAGTACGGCACCTCTGCTCTGTCTGGCCTCTCACATGGATGAAATCGGCATGGTGGTCACCAATATTGAGGCCGATGGCACATTGCGCGTTACCCGTTCTGGTGGCCTCTATCCCTGGAAGCAAGGCGAAGGGCCGGTCGAAATCCTGGGCGATTTTGGCTCGATCCGCGGCGTCCTGGCCATGGGGTCTACCCACACCACCACGAGTAATAAAGCGCTTGAATGGGCCGATGTTCGCATTATCACAGGGCTGACACCTGTCGAATTGGCCGCCGTTGGCATCCGCCCCGGCTCGGCGGGAGTGCCAGCGCGCGAGGTCTGTGGGCCGGTGCTTCTGGGCAATCTGGCTGATCCGCTGATCGGCGCGTGGACTTTTGATGATCGCATGGGCGTCGTCGCGCTGTTGCGCATGTTAGCTTTGCTACGCGAAAACAACCAGCAGCCGCAACGCCCCACCCTGGTCGCCTTTACCGTGGGCGAAGAAGTGGGTGGATTGGGGGCCAAGATTGTGGCCGCCCGCGAACAGCCAGAAACGTTCATTGCCGTGGACGGCTCCCCCATGCCCTCCGGCGCACCCCTCAAGCTCGACGGTCGCCCCGGCATCTGGGCCAAGGATCGGCTGGCTCCGTATGACCAGGCGCTATTGCGCGATCTATGTGCCGCGGCCCGCGCCGTTGGCACCGAGTTACAACCGGTCGTCTTTGACAGCGCGGCCAGTGACGCCAGCCTGGTGTTGGCCGCCGGGTTGACCCAGCGCATTGCCTGCTTTGGGCATGTGCGCGAGAACAGCCACGGCTATGAAGTGGCGCGCCTCTCGGTTTTTGAAAACACGGTAAAAACGTTGTTCCAATTTGTGACCACATGGACGAACTAGTAGATCCCGGCATAAATAAGGCACCCTATTTTTACCATGATGTACACGAGTAAACACGTCTTATTGACTGCCGTGGTATCTACGCCCAACTGTACTAGACACAAGGAATTTATACAATGCAAAGCACGCTACAGGCTCTGGTCCAGGGCATGATCGACGAAATTGTTGCTGCCGGTGAGGAACCGGGTTTACAGGTGGCCGCCTATTTGGATGGCGCATTGGTTGTTGATGCCTGGGCCGGTGTAGCCACTGAAACGACCGGCCAGCCCGTAACCGGCGATACACTTTTCACCTCCTGGTCAACCACCAAAGGCTTCGCAGCGACCTGTCTGCACATCCTGGCCGACCGCGGTCAGGTAGATTACGACACGCCCATTGCCACCTATTGGCCCGAGTTTGCGGCTAATGGCAAAGCCCAAGTCACCGTGCGCCACGCCCTGACCCACAAGGCCGGCATCCCACAAATGCCCGCCGGCGTGACCCCCGAAATGATGCTGGATTGGGACACCATGTGTGCGGCGATTGCGTCCCATGCGCCACTCTGGACACCCGGCACCAAGGTCGGCTATCATGCGTGGACCTTTGGCTGGCTGATTGGCGAGATTGTGCGCCGCGTCGATGGCCGACCGTTGGCTCAATTTGCCCAGGAAGCGCTTTGCCAGCCCCTCGGTATTACGGATTTCTATCTGGGCATTCCCGACAGCGTCGAAGCGCGCGTGGCGACCATCCGCCAAGAAGGCGCGCCACTGGCCGCGTTGGCACCAGATGATCTGGCCCTTCAGATCACCCCGGCCCATGTGACCATCCCCGCCGTGGTCAACCGGCCAGATTTTCGGCGCGCTTCGATCCCCGGCGGTGGCGGCATCATGAGTGCGCGCGCCATTGCCCGCCACTATGCCATGTTAGCCGGCTATGGTACGCTGGACGGTGTACGCATTTTGTCACCAGAGCGCATCGATATCATCCGCACCTGCCAAACCACGGACGTTCCAGGACTGTTTGGCACGCCCAGTCGCTTTGGGCTGGGCTATGGCTTGGGCGGGAAGCTTGCGGAAGGTGGAGACATTGCCGCGGGGCACACCGGTGGCGAATTCGGGCATGGCGGCTATGGCGGTTCGTTGGGCTTTGCCGATCCGGCGCGCAACCTGAGCTTTGGCCTGACCAAGACGTTGATGAAAGCGTGGGATGCGCCGCAAAAGTCCACGGCCTATCGCGTGGCCGAAGCGATTCGGCTGTACGTTGACAATCATCACAAGTCTGCCTAAACCATAAAGGATACCCAATTCTGCCATGTATCAGCTTCCACACTTTCTGCCGCGCCGCGAGCTAGGGCGCACCGGCTTTATCGTCAGCGTGCTGGGGATTGGCGACCTGGCCGACCGTAACTTGCCCCTGGAAAGCTGTGTTGCCACGGCCCAACGCGCGCTCGATGCCGGGCTGAATCTCATCGACACAGCCCCTGGCTACGAAGATGGCTATTCCGAAGAAATTGTCGGGTACGCCGTGCGTGGGCGGCGTGATCAGGTGTTTATTATTGACAAGATCGATGAACTGGATGCCCCGGTTGAGCCACAGATTGAAGCCTCATTGCGCCGGCTACAACTGGACGCGACCGATGCCTTTGTCTTTCACGGTCTGTCTTCGCTGGCGATCTTTGAACGCTTGGCCCAGCCCGGCGGCGGCTTTGATCAATTGGCGGCGTGCATCAAGGCGGGCAAGACGCGCTTTGGTGGCATCTCGTCGCACAACCCCGATGTACTACACGCGGCGATCACGGCGGGGCTCTGCGACATTGCGCTCTTCCCGATTGGGCCATTTGTCGATATACGCTATATTACTGAAATTTTGCCGCTTGCCAAGGCCCATGCTGTCGGTAGCGTCTGCTTTAAAACCTTTGGCGCAGGCAAGTTATTGGGCGATACAGCCGGTTACAATCAACCGCTGCAATTGCGCCCGCGGGGTAAACTTTCTTCCGGCGGCACCAATGATACACAGGCCGTATTGCCCCGCCTGACAGTCAGTGAGTGTTTGCATTACACCTTGACCGTTGATCCCGATGTGGCCTTGCTCGGCTTGAGCTATCCCAATGAACAAGATCAAGCCTTTGCCGCGGTGCAGCATTTCCAGCCGTTGACCGCGCAAGAGATGCAGGATATTCAACAGCGCGCCATTGTCGCCCGCAAAGATAAGGGCCCCTGCTGGTGGAATCCTGATCCCGATCAATGAATAATGGGGCTCAACCGGCTCGCAGGGGGGTTGACACCGCCCGCCGTACATGGCCCATCTTTACCACAAGTTATACCGCAATAGCGCATAGATGATAGCGCATAGATGATAGCGCATTACCAGGGTAAATGGCTATAAATTTTTATCATCTATGGCATTGCTCAGTATAGCAATAGGGCACTCGCAATCCTTAATGTAATAGCAGTGAGCCTCTACCCCGACATCTACCCCTACGCAAATTGCCACAACCACTCCGGCAAGCACACTGGAAATCAGCCCATACCCTACATCCATTTCGACATATCGGCGCAACGCCGTAAGCTACCCTAGTACAAAAAGCATTATTGTTGACGATCCATATATCCATTGACACAAAACTGTAAAGTATATATACTAGAATCTGTCGAACCATTGTAGAACCAATGCACTGAAAATTTCTAGTATTCCTGGTAACGATTCAGCCGAGAACGCCGCCATCCCGATGGTAAAAGCTTGTATCAATTTCAGCAAAGCCTGATAAAGGAAGTCCCTTGAGATTATGGTTGAAAACAAGCGTCGCGTAGATCAGGCAAGTGCTTCTTTGGTAAAGAGCAAACAACACGAGCACTCGGCGATCGATGAGCCCCACAGAACGCGGGCGGAAGTAGAAGCGGCCCAAGCTTGGTACTTCAACTTCTATGATCTGGCCCCCATCGGTTATTTCACCCTCAATGCACAGGGCTTGATCGCGGATGTCAACCTCACCGGGGCCGACTTCCTGGGTCTAGCGCGCAGCACCTTGATCGATCAATCGTTGGCCCAATCCATTCTGCCAGAGGATCGCGCTTTCTATACGCAACAATTTCGCCATCTCTTTGAAACGGGCGAGCAGTTGGTGTGGGAAATGCGCATTATCCGCCCAGACGGCACACATATTTGGGTGCGCATGGGCACAGCCATCACCCAGGAAAGTGCTCATGGCGCGCCGGTCTGCCGCGCTGTGATGAGCGATATTACCGAGCGCAAACGCGCCGAAGCGTCCTTGCGCGAGAGTGAAACTCGTTTCCGCCAAGTCTGGGAGACAACGACCGACGCGCTCGTGCTGTCTGATGCCGCCGGCATTGTCCTGGCGGCGAATCCGGCCTATGTACAGATCTATGGCTATACGCTAGAGCAATTGATTGGGCAGAGCTTCGCGATTATTTTCCCCGAAACAACGCGCGCGTTGGCCGTTGCGCACTACAAAAAACACTTTGTCAGCGATGAGATTCCTTCCGCCTTTGAATCGGTCATCAGGCGCGCCGATGGGGAAACGCGCACCGTCGAGTCGCGGGTATCCTTTCTAACCGAGGCAGGACAGCGCACAGCGATGCTCTCCACGATCCGCGACATTACCGAACGCAAGCGGGTCGAGGAAGCCCTGCGCGCGAATCATGCCCACCTAGAAGCGACATTGTCCGAATTGCGTCAGACCCAGACCCAGCTTGTCCAGCAGGAACGGTTGGTCGCCGTCGGCCAATTAGCGGCGGGTATCGCCCATGATTTCAACAATATTCTCTCCGTGATTACGCTCCAAGTCCAGCGCAGCTTACATACATCGGATCTGCCGGCAGCTCTGCACCGACGCTTAAAGATGATTGAGCAACAGTCCAGCCAAGCCGCAGGGTTGGTGCAACAGATCCTCGATTTCGGTCGCCGCGCCGTGCTCCAAACGCGACCGTTAGACTTAGCGGCCTTTCTTGCGGAACAGGTCGAATTGCTACGCCATACGATACCAGAGCATATCCGCATCGATCTGGTGGATGAGACAGCTGTGTGCATTATTAAGGCCGATTCAACGCGCATACAACAAATAGTTACCAACTTGGCAATCAACGCGCGTGATGCCATGCCCTACGGCGGGAAGTTGCAGATTCACCTAGCGCAACTGCAGCTTACCGCGGGCGAAGCACCCCCCTTGCCCGACATGCAAGCAGGAATCTGGATACGGTTGACGGTGAGTGATGACGGGACAGGTATTCCGCAAACGGTACTGCCGCACATCTTTGAGCCCTTCTATACCACCAAAGAACCCACCAAGGGCACTGGCTTGGGGCTGGCGCAGGTTTATGGCATTGTCAAACAACACCAGGGCCACATTACAGTGGCGACCCAAGCGGACACGGGGACGACCTTTACCATCTATTTGCCGGCAATCGCCGTGACACCCGCCAGACCACCGTCGGCACAAAATCCGCAAATACCATCCGGCCAGGGCAAGACGATCTTAGTTGTGGAAGACAACGCCAGCCTACGCGAATCGGTCATGGACATTCTGGAGATGCTCGGTTACCATGCGCTCTCTGCGGCCAACGGCGTCGAGGCGCTGGCCATTTTGGATCAGCAGGTGGCCGTGATCGATGCCGTGCTGAGCGATCTGTTAATGCCAGAGATGGGCGGCGCAGCATTGTTTCATGCGCTGCGTGCGCGCGGTCTGACCCTGCCCATGCTCATGGTCAGCGGTCACCCCATGGAGATCGAATTGCAAGCGCTCCAAGCGCAAGGATTGGCCGGTTGGCTGCTCAAGCCGATTGAGATCCAACAACTGGCAACAACATTGGCGCGCCTATTGCACAAAGGCGCGCCGGTGGGGTCAGCTAGGTTGCGGTAGCCCAGGGCACGCATATCTCCACGTACCATACCAGGACCATTTTGGCTGCGCCGCGCAAACTATCGGCTTGCAGCGCCTGAAATCCCTACAGGTCTTTCCCCTTTATATAACTCATGTTACGCAAGGTAGGGGCATGAGGGGGGTGGCGGATAAAACTTACGTTTTTCCCGTAATTTTCTTCGCCACCCCCCTCGTGCCCGTCTTGATCTAGATCATTGGGCAAGGACGGGCATGAGGTCGGCGGCGAATCAAGTCACGGGTCT
>DAOTTR010000659.1:0-3934 GCA_034437715.1 Caldilineaceae bacterium | reverse complement strand
TTTATGAATCCGTATTGGACCACCGTCTGGATGTATCGTGTGCTCTTTGGTTTGGGCGTTGCATCCTTCCTGGCGGCAGTCGGCATAAGTCTCTTCACTGGTCAACAGGGGTTCGGCATTATTTTTGGCACGCTCAGCGCGGTGGCGTTTCTCTCCTATTTCTGGAATCGGCCGCTGCAAGCTTTGGAAGAAAATTTGCAATTCATCACCTGGCTGGGCATTATCTATAATAGCTATTGGACAAGGCTGGTCTATACCCAAGATATGGCAACTTTCCAACAAGATGCCGAGCAGATCACAAATGATACAGTGTCCAAGATCAATGCGCTCATGGATAAACATAGCGAACGCAGCGGGAAGCGCCCCACCCTTTCCCCGCCCAGCAATGGATAGGGGACTTCCTCTGCTAATGATTCAAGTATGAGTTTTTACCCCCGGGCGCGCCGCCATTCTGGCGGCAGCGTCGTTGGATCAAGGTAACTCGCGTTGTAAAAAGCTTGTCAAATAGGCAGGCGGCGCGATGCCATCGGTCAACTTTGGATCGGCTTCCAACTCGCCAAATTGTTGCCGAATCGGCAGCACACCGGCCCATACAGGCAGGGCATAATCTTCTTCATCATCTTTGGGCGGACCAGTACGCACTTTGGCCGAGGCGCTCTCGATGGTCACGGCCACAACGGTGGTGGCCTTGAACTCTTGGGCATTGGGCGAACGCACATCATCCCACCGCCCCGGCAGCAGCTTCTCTGTGAAATGCAACAAGCACGCCATTTTCTCATCCACCGGCACCGCTTGTCCGCGGCCAAAGATCACTGCCGAGCGATAGTTGGCTGAGTGATGAAAAACCGAGCGTGCCAACACCAAGCCATCGACCAGCGTCATGGTGATGCAGAGCGGCTGACCGGAGGCGGCGGCTCCGATCAAGCGGCTAGTGGTTGCGCCGTGCAGCAAAATTTCATCGCCACGCCGGGCATGCAGTGTGGGGATCACCACCGGCTCGCCATCCTGCACCAGCCCAACATGGCAGATGATCGCCGCATCGACGATGCTGTAGATGGTCTCTTTGTCATACGCGCCGCGATCGGGCACACGGCGGACACGGTTTTTCGCGCTGGGTGTAAAGTCGGACAAGATAGTTTCTCCTCTACATGGACGGGTTGGCTCGTTTAGCTTTCCACAATCGCGGTGACTTCAATTTCGACCAGCAAGGCGGGATCGATCAAGGCTTTGACCTCGACCATGGTTGCGACGGGTTTGATGGTGCGGAAAAATTCACCGTGGGCGCGACCGATTTCCTCCCAACGGGCAATATCTGTGACAAACATACGCGTGCGCACCACGTTTTGTAGCGTTGCACCGGCAGCGACCAGGGCTTTTTCGATCTTCTGCAAGATAAAGCGCGTCTGCGTACCCGGGTCATCTACGCCCACAACTTGGCCCGCGTCATCGACCGCAGTTGTGCCCGCCACCTCGATTACATTGCCGATGCGGACGGCGCGCGCATAGCCTACAATCTCTTCCCACGGTGCGCCCGATAAAATGGTCAATCGTTGACTGCTCGGCTGCTCACTCATTGGGCCAATTGCTCCTGCATATAGTGGCCCAGCGTGGCGATTGTCGTGTCGGTGTGCGCTGACAACGCGGCTAGCATACGTGTCTGGTCACCCAGCGGACGATTCTGCCCGAGCTTAAACTTGCCTTCCAGCCGCATGACGTTGATCTCAAACGCGACGATGCCGTTGAGTAGCCCATCGCGAAATTTGTCGGGCAAACTGTCCCATTGGGCTTGATAAGCGGGATCGTTGGCTGTGATCAACTCGGCCAGCACGCTTAGCAAACTCGCTTCATCCTGGATCAACTGGGCCGCGCCATAGGCATGAACGGCGATGTAGTTCCAAGTGGGGACACTCTCGCGTTTTTCATAGAGTGCTGGTGAGATGTAGGCGTGCGGCCCTTGAAAAATTACCAGCACTTCGCTTTGGGTCGCCAGCTCTTGCCAATGAGGATTGGCCTTGGCCACGTGCCCACGCAGCCGGATCGGTTCGTCTGCGTCACCGGTTGGGGCTACGATGGTCAGCGGGAGGTGGGTGGCAAAGAGTTGCCCATTGACCAGACTGATCAGTGTGGCAAAGCTGTGCGCCTGCATAAAGGCCAACAACTGCGCTTGGTCATCCACGCGCGTCGCATTGGGAATGTACATCGTAATATCCTTCCACTTGTGGATTGCGCGTACTGTTACTGCGCCGCCAGCGTACGCGTGATCTGGTCAATGTGTGCTTCGCCGTGTGCGGCATAATCTCGCAACTGATCGTCTAGCGTCACTGTGCCATTGGCCGGATGAAAGCCAGTGCGTCCCCACGCCGCATCGGGCAAGTGCTGCCAAAAGATCACCCAGCGCGCATGCAGTTGCTTGAGCAAATCCAGCGATGGCACAATATCGGCAGCTTGTGCGTCGGGCAGCGCGGCCCAATCATCTTGCGCATAGGGCTTGAGCGTGGGATGATCTTCGGTCAAGATGAGCTTGCAACGAATGTAGCTGTTCATGTGTGAATCTGCCAGATGATGAACATTCTGGGCGACAGTCCACTCGCCTGTTAAAAACTGCGTCGTGAGTTGCTGGGCGCTTACCCCTGCGACGAGCGCTTCGATCTGTGCGGGCAATTGTTGAAACTTTTCAATCAATGCTTGGCGTGCTTGCGTTGGCATGTCCATAATTCCTGTCGTGTTTGTGTTAGGATGTGGCTGCTATTGTGACAACTTTGGGCGTATAGCGAATGTGCAGCGATAGCAAGGCCGCGAGCATGGCAATCGTACCGGCGACCAAGAACGCAACCATGTAGTCGCCAAGCATGTCGCGCGTGACGCCGCCCAGCCAGGCCGCCAGCGCCGCGCCCACCTGATGCGCGCAGAAGATCCAGCCATAGACTGTGCCCACATTGCGCCGCCCAAAGGTATCGGCGACCAGGGCTGTCGTGGGCGGCACGGTGGCAATATAGTCGAGGCCAAACATGATGGCAAAGACCGACAAGCCAAAGGTATCGGTGACATAGGGCAACAAAAAGAGCGATAGGCCACGGAAGCCGTAATAGATACAGAGCAATTTGCGCGGGTCGTATTTGTCGGTGAGCCAGCCCGAGGCAATCGTGCCGACAAAGTTCATGGCGCCCATCAACGCCAACATGCCCGCGGCCGTAGCTTGCGGAATGCCATGATCGGCGGCGTGGGGAATCAAATGGGTACCGATCAAACCATTCGAGGTCGCGCCACAGACAAAGAAGGTGGCGGCCAGTAACCAAAATTCGGGTGCTTTCACAGCGCGCTGCATCACATTCGGATCACCCTTGGCTTTGACAATCGCCTCGCCTGGTGCCGCGCCATAGGGCAACAACCCCATATCCGCCGGATCATCGCGCAGAAAGATCAACACGGGAATTATCACGGCTAGGGCGACCAACCCCAAGATCACACTGCTCCAGCGCCAGCCGATGCTCAATACCATTGCCATCAGCAGCGGTACAAAGACCAATTGCCCCGCCGAAAGCGATGCGCCAAAGATGCCAATCACAAGACCCCGGCGCGCCACAAACCAGCGACTGGCCACGGCGGGGCCAAGTACACCGCCCACCAAACCGGTGCCTAAGCCACTGAGCACCCCCCAGAATAGATTAAGCTGCCAAATGGTTGAGATGCCATAACTGCTGACCATGGCCGCAACGACGATCACCAGTCCCGCCACCGTAATGCGCTTGGGACCAAAGCGATCCATCAGCCAGCCGCTTAAGGGACCGGCGATGCCCAGCGTGATTAGACCAATCGAAATGGCCAACGAGATCGCCGAGCGGCTCCAGCCGGTGTCACTTTCCAGCGGCAACAGAAATACGCCCGGTGCCGAGCGAATGCTTGCCGAAAAGAAAAGGGTCACTGCGGTGACCGC
>DAOTTR010000658.1:0-4380 GCA_034437715.1 Caldilineaceae bacterium | reverse complement strand
CCAAGGCTGGCCGGGCAGTTGTTGGTTTGGGCAAACTCCGCACTGGCCACAACGCTGTTGATGGTCAACGGTGCGTTGCCACTATTGGTCAGCGTTACCTGCTGCACGCCGCTGGTCGTGTTCACCGTTTGGCTGGCGAAGGTCAGGCTCGTCGGGTTGAGCGTGACGGCCGGCGCTAACGCGGCCAGACCAATGCCGCTTAAGGCAATGGTGTGGGGACTGCCCGCCGCGTTGTCGGTAATGGCGAGGATACCGGTGCGTGCGCCAGTGGCGGTTGGTGTAAAGGTCACATTGATCACGCAGCTTGCGCCTGCGGCCAGGGTAGCGCCACAGGTGTTCACCTGGGCAAAGTCGGCGTTTGCGCCAATGCTCGCGATGGTCAAGGGTGCGTTGCCAAGATTGCTCAGGGTAACGGCCAGAGCTACGCTAGTGGTGTTTACAATTTGGTCGGCAAAGCTCAAGTTGATTGAACTGAAGCTGAGCGCCGGTGCAGGCGTCCCGACAACCCCTCTGGAAGCATCGCCATTCAGGAAGCGTAGGATTTCAATGTTGTAGAGTGTGTCCACACCATCGATGCCGCCGTTGTGATCCACAGTGAGGCTGCCGTCAGGATTCTCGGTGATCGTATACTCTGCAAAGTTGCCAGAGTAGAGCGCGATATCGACCGCAGTCCCAGGGCCGGGATTGAGGATTTCACGTACGGCGACGATGTTGCCTGGGTCGACAAGACCGGCAAACACCGCCTGCCGTAGGGACATGCCACTGGTGCCAGCTCCGAAGGTTCCCGCGGTAGGCCGGTTTATCAGTAGATTAGTTGTCCCGATCTCGGTCGCTGGGTTGTTTGGCGTGGTGCGCACACTCAGTCGAACGTTGAGGTAGCGATCACCGTCGATAATATCGTCGCCCCCGCGCCCTTCGATCGTGTCGCTACCGCCACCACCAAGGAGGATGTTACCAGCGCCCCACACCTGGCCCGTGAGTAGACAGTGATGGGTAGCTGAGCTGGCGATAAGCGTAGCCGCAGGAACGGTGCGGATGGCGGCCGGAACCAGAGTGTCAAGACCGGCAATGCGAGCAACGCCCGCCGCATCCAACGCGTTGCAGCCAATGAATCCACCACCAGCAACCTGGGCTGGGATGACACTGTCACCGCGCAGGGTGTCGTCGAAGTTCCAGCCGGAGAGGGCTTCCACTTCATCGAAGTTCTCAATCACCTCGGCCACTACGGGATGGTTGACAATTGGGATAGCAAGGTCGGCATTCTGGGGGAGGAGATCACCGACGCCAATCGCCCAATCATAACCGGCAGCGCCGGCGTTCTTCTCTAGGCCAGGACCGGCGACCATGATGTCGTCGCCGCCCTCGGCATCGTAGTCATCGTCGCCACCCTGGCCAATCAGGATGTCGTGGCCAGGAAGGTTATGGTCGTCGAAGAAGAAGGTCGAGCTATCACCGATCAAAAGGTCGAGCTGTTCGCCACCTTCTGCCCAATCATCGCCACTGTCACCAATGACTGCATCTTGGCCTTGACCGGCAATGAAGAAGTCGTCGCCATCCCCACCAAAGGACTCGTTGGAATTGGCGCCACCATCCATGAAGTCCTTGCCCTCGCCACCCATCAGGATGTCAAGGCCAGGGCCACCGTTGAGGGCATCGTTGCCGGGGCCACCCTTGAGTACGTCATCGCCATTCAGATCGTTGATGATGTCGTTGCCTTCGCCGCCAAGGGCGATGTCGTTGCCATCACCACCTTCGATAATGTCGTTGCCATCGCCACCCCAGAAGGTGTCGGAGTCGTTGCCGCCATAGATGCGATCCGTAACAACGCCATCAACACCATTGTAGACGCTCTGGCCGTTGATACCAGCTGGGTCGACCGAGTTGACCGCGCGGTAGCGAATGGTGCCATCGGCCATGCGCAGGAGCAAGCGGTTTTCGTCACAAGCCGAGAGCAGGTCATCATTGATTGATCCTGCACCGGTGATGAAGCTACCCAGGGCAGCGGGCCATGTCAAGTTGTTCAGGTTGAACTTGCAGTCGGCTGTCGCGAATGGATCGGCCTTCAGCGCGTATGCGTTGGTATTGCGCATCACCAGTTCGGCAAACGAGTTGCCTTCGAGTTGGGTACGTAGGTTCATACCTGGAATGCGGTTCAGATAGTAGAAGCGGTCGCCATTCTGCAGGTTGGTCAACTGCTCCTCAAACACGTAGTTAAAGGTGCTGCCCAACAAGCCACCAAAGACATTGGTGCGCTCGGCCAAGCCACCTACCCAGAGGTCGACATCGTCCAACCCGGTGTTGGAGCTATTGCCCGTATTTGCCCAGACACCTGTGCCAAACATGAAGTCGGCACTGTCCGCCGGCGGGAGAATGTCATCCACGGCTGTGCTGGGGTCGGGGCCAAGGATGCCATCCGGGCCGGGACCAGCAGGAACCGAAGGCGTGTTATCGGCGCATTCTGGTGAGGGCGTAGGGGTAGCGCAGTCGATGCCGAGTTGATTATCCGGACCTGGCCCTTCTGGCACAGCGGGTGTGTCGTCCAAAGCCGTGGCCGGATTGGCGCCGAGAATGCCATTGGGGCCAGGCAGGCTCGTGCCGTTGACAATCTGATCGGCTGCGGTGCGTCGGGCCTTAAGGCTACCGGCAAGAATTGGCCCCGCGCCATCCGGATCCAGCCCGGTGATGGTGGCGTGTTTGCCATAAGCGGCAACGAAGTTGACGAGTGATTCGGGGCGCTTGATGACCTGGCCAAAATCAACCCAATTGGCATAGGGCGTCATCTGGACATCGTTCGTCACCGCGAAGATCTGGCGGCGCACCTTATTCAAGGACGGAATGCCTTCGCTGCGAGCTCGCGTTATGTTGAGGGCCGGCAAGTCTAGTGGCAAGCCAAACAGGCGGTTGCGAAGCGTATCGGCAACGAATTCGTCGATCTCCTGCCCCGCCTCATCCGACAGCCCCATGAAGAGCGAACCGGCTGCCACTGGCGAGGAGAGCGTGCCGGCGCTGCCACCGTTGTGGTAAACGGCCGGATTCAGGAACGCGTCAAAGAGCAAGAGATCGTTGTGCGACCCATCGGCGTTGATGCGCGGAATGTTATCAGTCAGCATCGAATGGCCGAAGCGGTAGACGGCATGCGCGAACTCGGCGGTGATGGCCGGGTTGATATTCGTCTGGCCGAAAGCAGCTGGGTTGAAGGGATTGATGCCGGGTTGCACCTTGCGGGCAAACTCTTCAAAGGCTAGATGCTGATACTCCATCTCCGTGACAAAACGAGCCGCTTGGAAAAGACGCTGGCCATTCCACCCGGCGGCGCCAAGCGCCAGTTGCCAGTCGGCCAGGCTCGTCACACCGCTGGTATCGGTTGTGATCACGTTTTTAATGTATTCAACCAAGCGGTCGTGCTCGGTGTGGAAAACCTGGTGGATGGCAGTCAGAGCGATATTTTCGTTGCAGCGGCCGTCACCACAGATGAAGTGTAGGTCGAGCAGTTCGTTGTCATAGCTACCGGCAGGAACGGGTGTATCCAGGCTACCACCCACCGAGGTGTCGCTGTCGGGGAACAGCACGCCCGGCGCCGAGAACTTCGGAGCGGCACTGTGTGCGATGTCGTTCAGGAAGGCCGTGTTGATACGGATCGCATTGGCCGGGATCAACACAGGACCACCGCAGACGTCGGTGGGGCGGCAGCCTTCAACAAGGCCAGTTGCCGTCACATACTGAGGCAGGCCGCGCAACGGACCCGGGATGAAATTGCCGTAGGGATCGACGGCGAGCAGTGGAATGTTGTCCACGTCGCTATCGATGAGTTGAAGACCAAGCACATTTGCCGCCTGGGCCTTGATTAGCGCCCACGTCGCCAGGCCACCATCGGCCAAGCTGAGGAACTTGCCCGTGGTAACCGGCTGGCCCGCGCTGTTGTTGACATACTCGCGCATGAGGGCCTGGTGGGACGCATGTGAGGCATAGGTCTGGCTCTGGTCGACAAATGGCGTGTCGGTGTTGGGTACGTTGCGGAAACCGTCGGTGCCATTGATGATACTTCACGGCTGGTGTGGTGTCACCAGCAAATGGATTTCCTACGCGTACCAATGCAATTCGGCTCTGGTCATCCATCAAATGCAACGTGTTGTTTTCCTCAATAACTCCGCCCCGGACAATGCGCTGATACTCAAAAGCGCCGTCAATGTAGACTGTGACCTCTACCTGCCCACCTTGTTTTCGCACGAGCTTCTTTACCCGCTGCCCGCCCGCATCGTAGAGATAATGGACATGGACGCTAGGTTCACTTGCGTTGGTCTGGGTGCGATACACGCGCATTCGATCAGCATAGTCCCACTCGAAGTGGCGAGAGGTGGTTTCCTGGGTCAGATTGCCGTT
>DAOTTR010000657.1:0-8231 GCA_034437715.1 Caldilineaceae bacterium | reverse complement strand
GTGTCTGTCCAAGAATAACATGGATGATTTTAGACAGATTTACTTGGGTAACATCACGTAAATTCACTATTTTATTTCTGGACAGACCCTTAGGCCATTGCAAAGAATAAAGTATCCAGTAGGGGCGGCTTGCAGTCGCCCGTTCGCAGCGAGCCAAACGCGGGGCGGCTTGCAGCCGCCCCTACGCATGATTTTGTTTGGCAAGCGCTGGATACTTATTCCTTTGAAAGCGCCTTACACCGCCAATACGATCAGGGTAGCTACAGGGAAGTTGGTCTATGTCCCCAAAGACAACCGTAAGTTTTCCAACAATTTTGCAAGTCCGGCTAGCGCTCAAGCAGTGGCATAGCGACAGCAACACGCCAAGCCCACTGGCCATGCTTTACCTGTTCCGTAAGGCCCATCGCGCGACGGGACGCAACCCACGCCACGCCACCAATCAGATCCTCTTGGAAGCAATGGCGGTGTTGCAACAAACGTATGCGCGCGACGTACATTTCCTGCGGCTGCGCTTTTTGGATCAACGGTCGATCAACTATCTCGCCAATCACTTCAATGTCGCCGAAAGCACGATCTATCTCCTGCAGCGGCAGGCCACCCAGCGCCTAACCCAGACATTACAGGATCTGGAACAGCAAGCAGCCAGAGCGCAAAAGCAACGGTTGCTGCACCGGCTCGAAACGCCAACCTATGGGGAGTTGATTGGCATTGATAGTACGCGCGCCGCGTTGCTGACCAAGCTGCGCGCACCGGAATCACCCTGGGTGGTGGCGATCGAAGGCTTGGGCGGGATTGGCAAGACCTCGCTCGCCAATGCCGTCCTGCGCGATCTGGTTGAGCAGGGCGCGTATGATGAAATGGGGTGGGTGAGCGCGCGCCAACATCGCCTCAACTTTGGCGGGGGCCTCACCACAGTGGCGCAACCAGCCCTGACCACTGCAGCCCTGGTCGAAGCATTGGTACGGCAGTTGATGCCCGAGTTGCTACACGTCAATGCGCAACGCGGCGAAGATCTGCTGCTCAAGTTACGCGCCCGTCTTAAGCAGACACCCCATTTGATTGTGATCGACAATTTGGAAACGGTGCTCGATATCGAGGAGTTGCTGCCCGCGCTGCAAGCATTGGCCAATCCGTCCAAATTCTTACTTACCGCCCGCTATGGTCTCTATAGCACACCGAATATCTATCATTTCCAGGTGCCAGAACTGAGCGAGGACCATGCGCTGCAATTGATCCGCCAGGAAGCAGAGCAGAGCAATCTGCCGGCGCTGGCCGCCGCGCCGGCGCATGACCTGCGCCCGATCTATGCGACGGTGGGGGGCAATCCGCTGGCCTTGCGGCTGGTGGTAGGCCAAACGCATATTTACACCCTGGAATCGATTCTTGAGCATCTGTATGCCGCGCGCGGCCAAGGTGCCGAAAATCTTTACACCTATATTTATCGCCATGCCTGGGAAAGTTTGGACGCAACCAGCCAGGATGTGTTGCTAATCATGCCATTGGTCAACCCCAACGGCGACGAGATCGAGGTGATTTCAGAAGTGGGTGAGATCGAGGTGGGGATTGTGCGCAACGCGCTGAACCAATTAGTAACACTCAACCTGGTTGACGCGCGCGGCAGTCTCCAAGATCGACGCTACAGCATTCATGGCCTGACGCGCACCTTTCTGCATAACCAGGTGCTATAATGGCTAATGACCAATCGACCAATCGACCAATGACGCAGGTGGGGCAATGGCTGATCTAGCACCGACGCCGAACCAATACACGATCCGTTTCAAAGGGTTCATGGAGCGCAGTATCACGGTGGCCCGGCAGCGCATTGAAACCGAGGGCATAGACGCGCCCATCTCAGACGAAGCGCGCGCGCGAGCACAGAATGTGTTGAGCTATACCCTGCAAGAAGCCGAAGTTTGGCCCACGACGCGTGATCTCTTGTTGACCATGGCACCGAAAATGGAAATGGCGGGCTATCGCAATGATTGGCTGCCCTATTTGGAAATGGGATTGACCCGAAGTCAATCCCATAAAGATTATCAAGCACAGGCTGAATTGCAGTTGCACATCGGTCATTTATATCGATTGCTAAGTGACTTTACGCGTGCAGGAGAACGGCTTAGGGCCAGTATTACCACCTTCATAAACCTAAAAGATAGGTATGGACAGGCGCGCGCACTGAATCAAATGGCCTATGTGGCCTATGCGCAACAAGAATATGACGAAGCAAAAAAATTGGCGGAAGGTGCGCTCGAACTAGTTGACAAAGTAGACATAGAGCGGGCAATGAGCTTGTCTGTGTTGGGTATCGTTGCGCTGGAGCATCGTAATTGGCAGGAGGCAGAGTTCTATCATCGCGAGGCGCTACAAATTCGCACACGCCAGGGTCGCCGCCGACAAATAGCGTGGAGCCTGCAAAATCTAGGCTACGCGCTGCGCGGACAGAAAAAGTTTGATCTAGCTATTTCTTCCTATGAACAGGCCATTGCAATCCTACAGGAAGTTCAAGATCCAGGCAACTGCGCCATTGCTTATATGAATTTGGGGATTACCTATTCTGTTACTGGACAACCAGAGCAATCAATCAAGTTGTATGAGCTTGCCGAGTCAAGTTTTCGGAATTTGCATGATTTGCTAAATCTTGCAAAAGTCCTTACCAGCAAAGGGCTTGATTATACCGCTTTGTCAGCCTGGGAAAATGCAGAGCGCGCTTTTATAGAAAGCATAGAATTATTTCGCACGCTTGGCCATACTGGCTGGCGTCTCAATGCCGCCGATGGGCTCGGCTTAGTCTATCTTCGCCAAGGCAACGCCGATAAAGCCCGGGAAATCTTTGTTGCGGCACTAGCCGAGTTGCCACAAATACTAGGGACACCGCGCCATAAATATCTTGCGACCGTACTGCCGATGCATCTAGCCGAAGCAGAATAGACATAGGAAGCCTAATTGACCGCCTACGCCTATATAACGCACGTTTAGCAGCCAGCACCTGGATGTTCACAAGCAAATGCCGTGGTAGTCAGGGTTGTACCGGCCATGCCATCCAGCACAACGGGCGCATAGGATGCCCCAATGGCGAGGAAGGCGGCGAAGGCCAAGACGAGCAAACGACGACGGGTGGTACTCAGCAAATTGACAATCATGGAAATGCCTCCTGTTTGTGAAGAAGGCTTATCGAGCGTAGGGGATCCCACCGTGTGCTGCCTTGCGAGCAACTGCGGTACGTGCACGTTTCCCCAACAAGCGATAGATATTGGTTGATGCAGACTTTGTTTTGTGATCACGTTTCTGCTGCCCCTAGCATAGCAGGGCGGCAGGGCGATTGGCTGAGAAATGCTGAGATTTTGCTGAGGAAGAAGACGTATGGCAGAAGCAGAGAAGCCGCTAGGGTCTGAACATCCGTGGACCGAGCATGCCCCCACCTACCGCGCTCAAGAAGCGCGTTTGTTGGCGAGTTGGATCGTAACCGGGGCCAGTGGCTCGGTGATTGGTCTCAATGGTTCGGGCAAGTCCGACCTGCTAGGGTTTCTCTGTCATCGCCCCGAAGTGCTCAACCATTATCTACCGGCGCGGGCCCAGCCGGTGACGCTGCTGCCCATGGATCTTAATAATCTGCCCGACAAAACATTGGATGCCCTCTTTCGAGTCATTCTGCGGACTTTTGCCGAGCACAAGGCGCGGTTTGCCGCGGAAACCCAGACGCTGATTCTTCAGCTATACCACGAAAATCGCGCTGTCACCGACCCATTTCTGTCACAAAGCGCGCTGCGCGAACTGTTGATCCATCTGCAGCAACGCCGCCATCGGGTTGTCTTTGCGCTGGATCGCTTTGACACCTTCTGTCGTATGCTCACGCCGGAAATGGGGGATGCCCTGCGTGGCCTGCGCGATGGATTTAAAAGCACCCTCTCCTATATTGCGAGTATGCGCTTGGGGTTGGCCTATGTGACGGAGCCAGATGTACTGGGCGATCTGTACCGGCTCCTCGATCAACATCTCTGCTATATTGGCCCAATGAATGAACAAGATACACGCGATACCATTGCCCGGCGCGTCCAAGTGGTTGATCAGCCACCCAGCGCCATCGAGATTGAGCAGCTCTGGCAACTGAGCGGGGGCTACCCGTCCTTGGTCATGGTCATCTGTCGCTGGTGGCTCACCCATCCGCAACGACCACTGCTGGTGCAATGGAGGGCGGCTTTATACAAGGAAGCAGGGGTGCGTCATCGGTTGGAAGATATCTGGGCTGGCTTAACCCAAGAAGAACAATGGGTTTTAACGGAAGTGCAGAAAAGCGCGCTGATTGACAAGAAAGCCAACACCACGGTCGGACAGCGCTATGGCTCTGTATTGGATAATCTAGCCGAGAAAGGGCTATGCCTGAACAGCACCAACGGCTGGCGGCTTTTTAGCCAACTCTTTGCGGACCATGTAGCTCAGGTCGGTGGCTACAGCCGCGGCAAAATCTGGCTCGATCCGGCGACGCAGACGCTCTATCACGGCCAGATCCCATTACCCAATCTAACCTCGAAAGAGCGCACATTGTTACAATTTCTGGTGGAGCAGCCCCATCGCCAACATACCTACACCGATGTCATTGTCGCCACCTGGAGCGAAGACGAACGATATCATGGTGTCAACAACGATAGTCTCTACCAAGTGGTACGCACCCTGCGGCTCAAGATCGAACCGAATCCCGCGCAGCCAACCTATGTGATCAACTGGCGCGGCAAGCCCGAGGGCGGCTATATTTTCTTTCCAGAAGGCCGACCCCAGTAGATCAACAATCGATCATTGGAAGCTGGCATTCGGCATTAATCATCAGAAAGCGCACTCGCTATGGCCATTAGTCGACAAACCCTCACCGAGCTACGCCGTCTCTTGCTGGGACTCTATGATGACCCGCTGTCGATTCGCGTGGTTGCCGAAGATGCGGGCTTGAATATTGCTCGGATCAACATGGGCGGCAGTGCAGTCAACATCTGGCATGCAGTGCTCGGCGAAGCAGAGAAAGTCGGCGCGCTCAACGCCCTGGTCAACGCGGTGCTGGCCGAATATCCGCGGCAGGAGCGTGCGATCCGCCAGCTGTTGGGCAGCGATGTCCTCCTGACCGCCACACCGGAACCGCCAGCCGCCAAGGACGTGCCTGCCATCAACGCAAGCACGACTTCATCACCACACAAGCCAAGTCCACAGGCAGTAGAACCAGCGCCGATTCTTCCCATCACCCACCCGCGCACACTGCGCTTGAACCAGGCAGAGAAGCAACTGCTCAGCACACTCTTGCATAGCGCAACGCGGCTCACCCTATTGTCCGAATTTACCGATGGGCGCACCGCAACGCGGGTCTTCTTAATTCGCCCCACAGATGCAGAAGGGGTCGATGAACTACCGACGGTAGTCAAGCTTGGTCCGCAAAGCCTGATCGAACCGGAATGGCAGGCGACGCAACGTCATGTCCTGCGCCGGCTGCCCGGTTTTATTTCCATTCAAGGTGAGCCGCTCTATCTGGCCCTGGCAGACGGTCCAATCATGGGTGCGCTGCGCTATAGCCAGGTGGGCGATGGTGTCTTTGCCGTCGAGAGTCTGGCCGGTTATCTAGCCAGCGCGAGCTTGCTCGATAGCTGGCACGTCCTGGAAAAGCGACTTTTTGTGCAACTTGGGCAACTCTGGCGCGCGACGTTGACCCGGAAGCCACTCCTCTTCCAGAACAGCTATGACGATATCCTGCCGATTAACCTTGTGCTGACGCCGGTAACGGCAGCCGAGGCAAGTGCCGGGCCTGTGCCATTGCGCTTGGATGGTGAGCAAATCGCCAGCACGACTAGTCCCCTGCCAACGCTCCAACGGGGTGACCTGGTGCAGATCGCAAACTTTGTCATCACCGAAATGACGACAGATGAACTCACGCTCAATCTGCCCCCGCTGGCCAACGCCCCGCGAACAGCCTATCGCCTGCGCCTGCAAGCTTCCTCAACTGGTGAACAACCAATCGGAGCGACGCTCCCGACAATGTTGGCGCGGGTCACCACAACCCGCGCAGAGCTATTGCGGAATGGCGCCCAATTGGGATTGGGCGCGCAAATGGATCTGTTGCAAAGCAACTTTCTACTGCCAGGGACATCTACGCTACGCCTGCCCAACCCCCTACTAGCCCTATCCGCATTACTAGCGCACAGCCATGACGCCAACTTTGCCACGATCCATGGCGACCTCAATCTGCGCAACATTTTGGTTGACACAGAGGCGCGTACCACGCATATTATCGATTGCGCAGCCGCACGCCAGGATCACGCCATCCAAGACCTCTTGCGCATGGAGCGCGATTACTTGACCGATGTGCTGGCAAAACATTTCTTCCAGGTTGGCTTGCCACCAACCACGATTGTGCGGCTCTATCAGTATGTGCATTGTGCCACGCGCGGCGAGCCAGCGGCGAGCGGTCACTTTTCGCTACCAACCGAGCTAGCGGTCGAATTGCGCAAGCCCTTCATCGTGTTGGTCACGCTACGCCGGGCGGCGCGGGAACTGCTTGCCAAGCCGGGACAATGGGATGAGTATTATACAGGGCTAATCATTCATCTACTAGGCGCACTTAAATTTCGCGATCTCGATAATGCGCCGGCGGGCCATCAACCCAAAGCGCTTGTCTTTTGGGGCGCGGCGGTTACCGTAGATTTGTTACAAGCGCTCAAATCGGACCAGGATCATACCTGTCAGGGAATCAACTGGCGCTTCTTGGATGTAACCCAGGATGAACCGCCGGGCGCAATCAGCAAAGGCTTGCCCGCGGCGGATCATACCGCGGCCCACAGCTTAGAACGCGATGATCCTGGGCTTGAGTCCTTGCCGCACTCAGCAGCCCTGCCAGCCGATGCGGAGCTTGCACCCGTGCAGCGCCGCCTGGATGTGGCCGCGCCCGAACAAGCCACGTTGGCACGCGCCTTTTCGCTGGCCGTGGCGGTGCGCCAACTTGCCTCCCCAACGCTCCACCTGGCCGAGTTGCCCACTACGCGCAGTGGTCAGGCGCGGCTTGACTGGCCGGCGGCGGAACGGTTTATCCGGCTACGCGCCGAAGTGATTGCCCCAGAATGTGAAATTGTCGGCGCGGCGACCTATACCTTTAAGCTCTACCGCAACCTCGATTCGGAGATCTACTACTTCTCGTTGATTCCCAAAGCGACGGGCCGACTCAGCATTATCGTGCGGCTCTATCAAGAAGCAGATATGTTGGGCAGTACACTTGCCCATACGCTGGTTGGCGAACAACTTGCCAGTGAGGTAGCGGTACAATTGCGCAGCGAACAGGTGACGATAAAGACGCCCCCTCCCGCAGAGCAACCGCCGCCGGATGATGCAGCGACCAAGCGGCCCATCAAAATCCTCTTCCTGGCCGCCAATCCACTGGATACAGTCCACCTGCGCACCGACGAGGAGGCGCGCGCCATCGACCAGGCACTGCGGCATGCCACCAATCGCAACTTTGAGATTCGCGTCCATGGCGCTGTGCGCATTGATGATCTGCAAGAGCTGCTGCTGCGTTACCAGCCGGACATTGTCCATTTCAGTGGTCACGGTTCCGCAGAAAATGAGCTGATCTTGGTTGGTGCCACGGGCAACAGTGTACGCGTCAGTGGCGCAGCCTTGCGGCAGCTCTTTACCGTGCTCAAAGACAATATTCGCTGTATTGTGCTCAATGCCTGCTATACCGAAGCCCAAGCCGCCGGTCTGGCCGAGGTGATCGATTGTGTGGTGGGCATTGAGGATCTGATTACCGATGAGGCCGCGCGGCAGTTTTCGACCGCGTTTTACCGCGGCCTGGGGTATGAGAAGTCGATTGGCGATGCCTTTGCGCTGGGGCAGGTACAGATCGAGTTGGCAGGGTTGGGCGAGGCGGCGGCGTTGCATCTGTTGACGCGGGGGGATGAGGCCGCGGCGTTTCGCTTTGGCAGCACGCCGGCTGTTGCCACACCTGCGACCAACCCCACGCCACAACGGCCAACCCCGGCGGTCGATCCGGAATTTTTACAATCGCTGCTGACGCAACACCGACGGAATCTACAACTGCTGCAACGCCAGAAGGCAACCTACGGTGCAGGCGAGGAACCGTTGCGCTTGCTGAATCAGATCGCCGCAGAAGAGGCGGAGATTGCGCGGATTGAGGGGGAACTTCAAGGTAACTGAGTAGGCTTTCATAGACGCCGATCTACTGAATCTCTACTGAAAATCTGCAA
>DAOTTR010000656.1:0-1937 GCA_034437715.1 Caldilineaceae bacterium | reverse complement strand
ACGGCAGTTAATCAGGCACGTTACTCGTGTACATCATGGTAAAAATAGGGTACCTTATTTACGCCGGGATCTACTAGTACAGTTGGGCGTAGATACCACGGCAGTTAATCAGGCACGTTACTCGTGTACAGCATGGTAAAAATAGGGTACCTTATTTACGCCGGGATCTACTAGCGCAAATTCGTAAAAAGAGACTGCCGAGCAGCGTAAGCCAATAGTCACTTTGCCGATTACGCTTCGGTAATCGTGACCTTGTTCAGGGTATCGCCCTGGCGCACGGCATCGACGATGTCTTGGCCGGTAATCACCTTGCCAAAGACGGTGTGTTTGCCATCCAAATGAGGTTGCGGCGAATGGGTGATAAAGAATTGACTGCCATTCGTGTTGGGGCCTGCATTGGCCATGGAGAGCACGCCCGTGCCATGTTTTAGCGGATTGCCGCGGGTTTCATCCTCAAATTTGTAGCCAGGACCCCCACGGCCTGTGCCGGTTGGATCGCCACCCTGGACCATAAAATTGCTGATTACGCGATGGAAGGAGATGCCATCATAAAAGCCTTCCTTGGCTAGAAAGACAAAGTTGTTGACGGTCTTGGGCGCGTGTTCGGGGTAAAGTTCGATCACAATCTCGCCCCGACTGGTATCGAGTGTGGCCTTATAGCTTTTCTTCGCATCGATCTGCATTGCCGGTGCGCTTTTCCATTCCTTTGCCATACGATTTCTCCCTTATGGTTGTTTTTCTTTGGTTTTCGGTTTAATGATTAGATGCAATATCTTCGTACGATTCAAGCACAGGTTCATAGCGGCAGCGGCAACCGCGGCTGGTGTTGCATTCCTTGTGTGGCAATTCGGGGGCACGTACCACCAGAAATTGTTTGCCGAGCGTCTGACGACATTGGGCACAAGTGTATTCATCATCCGGCCCGACAATTTCCAGGCGGCGTACATGATCCCCGCCTTTGCAACGCTGCCACGTTTCCTGATTATCTACGTACAACGCTAATTGATAAGCTTTCCAGTAGGCAACGTCAGTAGCATCCATTCCCGATTCGGCCAATGGGGCCAATTCTGCCAACACCGCCGCTGGAATATCGGCTGTTGATAGCTGCCAATAGACACCCCATAGATGCTGTTCCGCGGCATAAAATTTCAGCCAATCGGCGGTTGGTTTGCTTAGCCCGTCGAGCAGCCAGTGATTCAAAAAGAGAATCCGCCGCGTCAGCGCGCTGTGACTCATTTGCGGTTCAGGGCCATTCCAGTCGGCCTTGCCCAAGGGTTGCTGGGCATCGTAGGCGCGACGAATGGTCAAGGCTTCGCTGGTATCCTTGGCCGCCAAGGCTTTGCGCACCTTGGGCATGACGGCGGCGCGTTCGGCGGCCATCCGTTCTACATAGGTCTGGATAAAGGGCCGCGCCGCGCCGGTTACCTGCCACTGATTGCCTTGGGCGGCCAACCAACCTTGTTTCTGAAAGAGCGCCAGACTTTCGGCATAGGGGTGCGGCAAAATGCGGCTCCACTGTTGTTGCTCGGACGCTTCATGGTGTGCCCGTGGTGTGTGAAAGGCCGCCAATAGCTCGATCTGGGCATAGTCGGCGATCTCGGTCGAACGAGCCATTGCCGCGCCGTCCATTTTGGGCCGTCCAAATAAGTTGCGCAAAAAGCTCATACACGCTCCCAACCCTGACAATTAAATATTTCCCTGCTAATCCTACGGGTTTATCGTCTTTTTGCAACTTTGCTTTGTCAGCGGTAAAGCATGTCCATGTACTGTAAAACAATCCAAGCAGCAAAAAGTAGCGAATCATCAATAATCAATTACTATACTGCGTTCAATTTGAGAAGCGGAGTTGCGCTATAGCGTGCCGGGGACTGCCCAACTGTAGATCTGTACTGAGAACTTTTCCTGGGCAGTCCCCGGCACGCTGATCATTGCTACAT
>DAOTTR010000655.1:0-3077 GCA_034437715.1 Caldilineaceae bacterium | reverse complement strand
CCAGCCCAGTGGCGACCGATCAACCATGCGTGCGATCCCAATGCCTGGTTTGCTGGGTTGAATCTGGTGGCGCGCCGCTCTATTGCATCGGGCGAACAGATTACGGTTGATTATGGCACGTTCCGCAATGCGATTATGACCGAATTTGTCTGTACTTGTGGCGCGGCCGGTTGCCGAGGCATCATTCGGGGCGATGATTATCAGCAGGATTTTATTGCAGTCTATGGGCCGCATGTGTCGGCGTATGTGCGCCAGCAACGCCAGAATGCTGATTAACATTTACAGGACTTACGCAATTACTCCTGGGAACGCCAGCATCCTGCTGGCTGCCGCCAGGATGGCGGTGCTCCCGGCTGCGTAAGTCCTGATTTATTCAAATATAACGATGCCGCCGGGAACGCGCCCAGGGGCTCCGGATGCTGGTGGCAATCAGGCGCTTGCCGCCAGGATGGCGGCGTTCCCAGGGGTAAAAACCGCTGCCTTAATCGTTACCATTCAATCGTGCAATATGCTCAGTGCTAATTTGCTTTTGATTGTGTAAGTAGTACAAAATAGGGCATAAACTAGCTAGACTATCTATTTAATTCAGCAATTTGCCGAGATGAATGCAGCATGTCAACTGTGCCTTTCTTTACCAACCTTGCGCCCGATACAGCGGCGTTACTGACGCAGTACGCGCCCGCCGATTTTACCGTAACCGTCTACCCATCAAGCCTGCCCGATGAGGAGAAAATCGCGATTGTGCGCGATGCTGAATTCCTGATCCTCTTTCCTGGTTATCTCAGTGAACCGGTATTGCGCGCCGCGCAAAAGGTAAAGCTGATTCAATTGGTAAGCGTGGGCTTCGACCGCATGGATCTGAAGCTCTGTCACGAGTTGGGGATTCCAGTTGCCAACAATGGCGGGGCCAATGCCCTAGACGTGACCGAACATACGGTGGCCATGATCTTGGCATTCTACCGTCGTCTGGCAGAGATGGATGCGAATGTGCGGGCGGGACAGTGGAATGTTATTGATTCGGGGGCCACCACCTATTGTATTGATGGCAAAACCGTTGGCATTGTGGGGCTGGGCCAGATTGGGCAGCGCGTGGCCCGCTTGCTAGGTGCGTTTGGCGCTAGCATACTCTATTACGATCCCTACCCACCTGCGCCGTCGATTGCACACGATCTGAAAGCAAAACGTGTCACGCTGGAGGAATTATTTACACAATCCGACATTGTCACCCTGCACATTCCCTTGAATGCGGCGACCAACAAATTGGTCGATGCGCGCTTGCTGGACTTCATGAAACCAACAGCCCTGCTGGTGAATACGTGCCGTGGTCCGGTAATTGATGAAGCAGCCCTAACCGTTGCCTTGCGCGAACGGCGCATTGCCGGCGCAGCGTTGGACGTACTTGAGCAAGAGCCACCCGATCCGCATCATCCCCTGTTTCAGTTGAACAATGTTCTCTTTACCCCGCACACGGCGGGCGTCACGCGCGATACGTGGCCGCGGCGCGGGAAATTTATTTTCGAAAACCTGCAACGCGTTGTCAATGGCCAAGCGCCCCTGGCAACAATTTTGTAGGCACGGTCGATTTGGCTGAATCAATTGGCAAGCATTGCCGTCTGGCTGACTGGAATGCTTGGGGCTGTGTGCGTTCTATCAGGCTTTGTTTGACTGGCTAGTTTCCTATGCAAAAAGAACCAACGATGGTTGAAAAGCTGCGCGGCTTGCGCTGGAGCATCGCGCTGAATTCGGCAAATACGGTCTTTGTCCAATTTACCTATTTTGGCTCGGCGTTTGTGCTTTTCCTGGATCGCTTGGGGTTAAGCAAAGCCGATATTGGCTTTATTCTCTCGCTTGTCCCTTTCGCCAATTTACTCGCCATTTGGATCGCCCCAATCGCGGCGCGCTATGGCTACAAGCGCACCTTTGTCATCTTCTTTGGTCTGCGCAAGATGGTCACCTTTTTTCTGCTGTTGACGCCATGGGTGGTGATGCAATTTGGTGCGGGCGCGGCTTTTGCCTTTGTCGCTGGTGTGGTTGGGCTCTTTGCTGCCTTTCGGACTGTGGAGGAAACCGCTTTCTACCCCTGGTACCAAGAATTTGTTCCCAATGCGGTGCGCGGCAAGTACACGGCCAATAGTACGATTGCCACGGCGTTGGTCGGCGTGATTTCGGTGGCGGTAGCCGGCTGGGTGATCGAGAGCTACTCTGGCCTAGCTGGCTTTATGGCATTGATTACGATTGGTGTCCTCTTTGGCCTTTTCTCCACCTGGTGTGGTTTATTCATTCCCGGCGGCGCGCCCATCACCCACGACGAAACTGCGCCCAAGCCACAGCGCGATCTGCGGGGTGCGTTGCGCGATCCCGATTTCATGCGCTATCTGATTGGGTTGGCGCTGATTACGCTGGGTACGGTACCGGTCGCTTCGTTTCTGCCCCTGTTTTTGGAAGAGCAAGTGGGGCTTAGCTCGGGTGGCGCGGTGTTCGTACAAATGGGCAGTTTGTTGGGCACAATTTCTTCGAGCTTTCTGTGGGGATGGGCAGCGGATCGCTATGGTGGGCGCCCGGTAATGGTGACCGGTGTGATCTCTTTTGTGATTACACCGTTTTTCTGGTGGTTGATGCCGCGCGGCAGCGAGCTTGGTCTCTATGTGGCATTGGGGATTGCCTTTCTGCAAGGCTTAGCCAACTTGGGCTGGGGCATCGGTGCTACGCGTTTGCTCTTTGGCAGTGTGGTGCCCAAAGCAAAGAATATGGACTATCTGGCAATCTGGTTTGCCTGGGCCGGCATTACCGCCGGTATCAGTCAGTTGGTCGGCGGCTGGCTCTTGGAATATGGTCACAACCTAAAGGGCGAGTTTTTCTTTTTTACGCTCGATTCGTATACGCCGCTCTTTATGTTGGCGATTGTTGCGCCGCTGTTGAGCATCTTCTTACTCGCCGCCATTCGGGGTGACAGCGCCGTGAGCATGGGTCAATTTGCTGGCCTCTTTTTGCGCGGCAATCCCTTTATGGCGATGACTTCACTGGTCAAATTCTATTCGGCACGCGACGAATACACCACCGTGCGCACCACCGAACGC
>DAOTTR010000654.1:0-6058 GCA_034437715.1 Caldilineaceae bacterium | reverse complement strand
GTCTCCATAAAGGCACCATGCCCACATTTCACATCCAGCACAATCGCATCCGCGCCGGCGGCCAGCTTTTTGCTCATAATGCTGCTGGCAATCAGCGGCAAACTAGGCACTGTGCCGGTTACATCGCGCAGAGCATAGAGTAACTTGTCGGCGGGGGCAAGGTTGCTGGTCTGGCCAGCCACCACGAGACCAATCGCACGCAACTGACGACGAAATTGGCTCTCGCTCAAATCTGGGCTCCAGCCGCGAATACTTTCGAGCTTATCAATCGTGCCACCGGTGAAGCTAAGGCCGCGGCCACTCATTTTACCGACGGGTAGACCGCACGCTGCGACGATAGGCCCCACAGCCAGCGTGGTTTTGTCACCAACCCCGCCACTGGAATGTTTGTCCACGATCAAGGTGCCCGGTGCTACGGCATCATGCAGGTCAAGCTGTTCGCCACTGGCCGCCATGGCCAGGGTGAGTGCCGTCGTTTCGGCGGCGTTCATACCCTGAAAATAGATCGCCATGGCCCACGCCGCGGCCTGATAGTCGGCAATCGTCCCAGCTACAAATCCTTGGATAAAGTATTGAATTTCCGCGGCGGTGAGTTCGCCACCGTCGCGCTTTTTGACAATAATATCGACTGGATTCATGCCGTTTCCTCTGGCCTCTTGCACTGGCGGGTCTTATACGGGATTCAAAAGAGTCCTAAGAAGCAATCTCTCAGGTAGCCATCATCTGGTGGATCTGGATGAGGTTGCCGCAGGTATCATCGAACGCAGCAACCGTGGTCTGCCCCATGTTGGTTGGCTCCATCGTGAATTCCACGCCGAGCTTGGTCAGGCGGGCGTACTCTTCGGCGATGTCGGCTACCTGGAACGTAGTAAAGGGGATGCCGTCCTTGACCAGCGATTGCTTGAGTGCCTTCATGGCCAGGTACTCCGCATTGGGTTCAAGTAGCAACTCAGTGCCGTCCGGCGCTTCGGGCGAGACAACCGTTAGCCAGCGTGCGTCCCCGCCCAAGGGAATATCGTGCTTTTTGACAAAGCCCAAAATATCGGTATAAAACCGCAACGCCTTGTCGTAATCGTCAATCGAGACACTGGTAAGCGTGATCTTCATTTGCTTCATCCTTTGTTTAGAATTTGGGTGGCGGTTCGGCAATCGAGTTGGCGAAACTCACTGGGCGAGAGGCCAAAGTGTTGTTTGAACGCCTTGCTGAAAGCCGTATGCGTCTCGTAACCGGCGAAGTGAGCAACCTCGCCAATATCCACTGCCCCCATGCGTAACTTGCGCCCGGCGCGTTCCAGGCGTATCCGCCGCACATACGCCGTGGGACTTTCACCGAACGCTGCGGTGAAGACGCGGTGAAAATGCGGCACCGAGAAACCTGCCACTGCGGCCAACCGATTGCGGTCTAGCGACTCGACAATATGTTTGCGGATATATTGTTGGACAGCGTGCATGCCCTGCTCGTTCGCTTGTTTACTGTATGTGACGACTGTCATAATCGTATTCTACCATAACAGAATATTTGTTCGTTATTCCAATTGTATCATTTTAGCTCGACTTTATCCATTTTATTCCCAGGGTTCAGGTGTAGAGCGATGCCAAAGGTGAAGTATTGCTATGTCGTCCTGAATAGTTGGCATCCATTTTGCCTAGCTTTGGTTAATCGCTCTCGGGTACAAGCGCATTGCTTGACTCTCGCAAAATGGACAAAGTCGAGCTAAGGGTCTGTCCAGAAATAAAATAGTGAATTTACGTGATGTTACCCAAGTAAATCTGTCTAAAATCATCCATGTTATTCTTGGACAGACCCTAAGTGGATTCGGATACATGGGCTTGGGCAGGCCTTTCGATGCCATTTGTCAGCCCCGGAGAGCGGCGCTGCACAGAAAGTAAATTGTGGTGTGCCCCTGTGGGATGCTACCTTTCGGTATGCGACCTTTCGAGGGTTCACAAAACAGGGCAACTTCATCGCAGGCTTCCCGTTGTCCCGGGCATCGAGTGATGATGACATCACGATGCGGTTGGGCGTATATAAATCGACACCGACTTTTATCGCCGTCACGTGTTGTGTGGGGAGATTCAGCGCAAAAGCCCTTACCGGAACGGTCTCGATTTGTTCTGGATGCGCGTGGGTCGGGCCATTTGGATCGACCCGGCCTGCGGCAACGCGGCAATCCAATCCTGAAGATTTGGAATCTGACTGAATACTAGCACGTCTTTATCTGCCAGCGCAAACATGCGGCCGATGCTAAAGGTATCTTCGCCCCCTTGATAGATCCGAGTATCCTCGCCGGATGCCAGATTGAAGCGCCGAATGCCCACCGCGCAGAGAGGAAAACCACCATTGGGATCGTCTGTAGCGCGCGCGGGCGGCCCAGGCAGCGCCTTCAAGATGACCGCCGACTGGAACCTCCTTAGCCTACCTCGCAACTCGCCGCCGCAACAAGTGCGGATGTGTGACGCGCTGCGCCCGTTCATAACGGTTGCCTTTGTGTTGCTCAATACCTTTGAAGGTACGTAGTGCATACGGGTTAGGGCAACGCGGGGGAGTTTTCAGGACGGACATCGGCTATCGCAGTCGTTCGTCGCCGTAGACTCGGCCCAGTATGATAATGACAGCGGCAAGAAGGGCAGCCAGCGCCAACATCAGCAAATAGAAGCGTACTTGATCCGCGCCTGCAACCATCAGGCTGGGCCAGGTAGCCCATTGTGCTGCGGTAGGCGCCGGTGCACCGAAGAGAGTATTTAATCCCACGACAGCTAGAAAGAAGGGTATAGGTGACAAGAGGGCCACTAGTAGATCCCGGCGTAAATAAGGTACCCTATTTTTACCATGATGTACACGAGTAACGTGCCTGATTAACTGCCGTGGTATCTACGCCCAACTGTACTAGGTACCAGCCCCCGCCCACACGCCAGCGCACAGCCCGGCTCCGCAGGTCCTGCAAGGCAGTTTTACCTTCGATAGCCGCGGCGATGAGGGCTGCGACGGACGGTCCAGCGGCGAAGATCAAAATGGAAAAGCCTGGTACCAGGGTCGTGATCAAGGCGGGCAACCAAGAAATGGCGAAGGTTAAAATCAAGAATATTGCTAGTGGATAACGCTGAACGAGAGATTTGAAGACATTCACAGGTGACTCCTTTGACGTGATAGCACGTCGTAGCTTTGATGAAATTATGCGGTCGCGTGCCTTAGCAAAGAAATGTTATTCCCCAAAAGATGAAGCCGTCGGTTTTGAGTATAGCACGTTGTGGAGGTCACCCCAGGGTTTCGGCCACAGTCGAGGTCGAAGTGGAACGCGGCCAGAGCGTAATGAGCAGAGCCGCCGCAGTGATACCCAAGAGCAGCGCATAGGCGGATGCGGTCAGCATATCCAGCGCAAGCACCGGCTGGCTGCGCAGGGCTTGCCAGGTGAGCAGTATGATCCAGCCCAAGTAGGCCAGCCCACCAATGAGCACCACGGCGGTGCGTTGGCCTGGGCGGGTGCGCCGGCGCACCGCAGACAGGTTCAATGCCAAAGCCAGCAAGGGCAGCGCTTGCATGGCGTGTAGCCCAAAGAAGTGAGCCACGCGCAGATCGCCACCTTCAGTGCTCCACCCCATAAAGGGCAGCCCTGGCCCGCCATCCTCGACCCCTACGCTGTGCGCGCCAAAGATAGTTGGTTCTTCGCCCGCGGCCATTTTGGCGTGCTGGGCCGGGCTGGGGCTGCTTGTCATCAAAAAGCCGATCATCATGCCAATGAAGGTGATCAGCACCCCCAGGCGTATGGCCCAGGCTGTGGCGCGGTTTGGCAGCCTTTGAAAGAGCAAGAGGATGCCTAGACCGAGGTTGGCAAAAGCAACCAGCACGATAATCATCGCCATGATATTAATCAGGGTTGCATCGAGGGGCGTCGAATGATTGTAATGACTGGTAACGCCGCGTGCAGCTTGCAGCGTTATGAGGGCGATCTCAGCCAAGGCACCCATTCCCGTTACCACAGCTATTGTGGCGACAAGACGACGTTTGCCCTGGACCAGTGACAGCAGCCAGAGGAAGGTGGTTAGGTAAATGCCAAACGAGAGTACGAACTTAAGCGGCTTGACGAAGGCCGGTGCGCCGGTGATGATGCGCGGATCGACGATGGCCGCGACGAGATAAAAGGGAACGAGTGCCATACAGAGCAGCACTGACAGGGTCAGCGGCCGGTTGAAGTGCCACATATCGCGAAGCCAGGCGCGTATGCCTGTGCTGCCGGTGACGGGTAGGGCTTGGGTGGTCATGGGTTTCTCCTTGTGTGGCATGGGCCACAAATGTACTTGTGTGGCATGGGCCACAAACACAACAGGATCGCAGATGTAAATGATAATTCTGAAAATTGAGAAGGCATAGAAGTTACGGATTTGCCGGAAGTGATGATGGCATCACGAGGCGGTTGGGCGTATATAAATTGACATCCACATTTATCGTCGTCACGCGTTGTGTGTGGAGATTCAGCGCAAAAACGCTTACCGGAACGGTCTCGATTTGCTCTTGATGCGTGTTTGTTGGGCCATTTGGATCGAACCGGCCCGCGGCAAGCGCGGCAATCCAATCCTGAAGATTTGGAATCTGACTGAATACCAGCACGTCCTTATCCGCTAGCGCAACCATGCGGCCGATGCTAAAGGCATCTTCGCCCCCTTGATAGATCCGCATATCGTCGCCAGATGCCAGATTGAAGCGATGGATGCCCACCGCAAAGAGAGGAAAACCGCCAATGGGATCATCTGTGGCGCTCGGTGACGCTCCAAGCAGCGCGGTCTGCCAGTCGCGCAATGCCGCCCGTTCGTCGGCAGTCATGGGAATCATGGTGTCCAGCATCTGGTGAACGCTGTAGAAGAGTGACGCGCCGTCTGCTGACCACGTGACCTGATCAGGAACGCCCACCGTCGCAAAGGTCTGTAACTCCAGGGTCATCAGATCGACCGTCACCAACTGTGCCGATATGCCGCTCGTGCGATTCCAAATGCGCCCCGCCAGGGTTGTCCCATCAGGAGACAGAGTCGCAATGGCAAAATTCTCTCCCAACTCAACGTCCCTTCCGGTTTCCAAATCCAGCAGACCTGTATGCTCGCCCACGCAATCCAGGCTATGCACGATGCCCTGGTCAGTCATTTGCAATACGAGCGATTGCCCACCCAAGCCGACTTCTGCCCAGTGTTGCCAATCCGTCGGTAAAGATGAACCCCCACCACAGCCCATCCCCATCTCGTCATTTCTGAAACTGCCAATAAGCGTTGGCACAGCACCGATTTCCGGCGCAATCGTAAACAGATCAACGACATAGGTACTTTCCGACCGGGAAGTATTCGGATTCGCCATTGCATAGAGCAACTGCCCATCCGGCGTGAAGTTGACTGGATACAAAGTATCGAGAGCGTTCACCAGCAAGAATGGGGGTTGCATATCCACGCTGATCCACAGACTGCCGACATAGTTCTCGTCAAACAACATGTACGCAAGGGAATTACCGCGCCATACAAGATTGCTGATTTTTCCCCGTTCGTCGATTGTAAGATTCAGCGTGTCGTGCGGCCCATACACGTACAGGTTATTCTCCCATACCCCGGCCGCTTGTAGCGGAACATCCTCGAGGGGCACGGAATTGGAAGCCGGCTTAGGCAGGCACCCTGTCAGGTTCAGAGCAATTACTAGAAATAGAAGCAGTTTTTTTAACATCAGATTCGTCCCCTTGACTTGTGGATCAAGTACAGAGCTTATAGAGATACATGTGTCACACAAGTTACAATCAGTCCCCGCCCGATTAGAAAGACCAGAAAACCTTTCAGCAAGGGCTACGCTGCGCGCGTTGCGGTCACGGCACCAGGACAGGCTGTGGAGATGAGCGCAGCAAAAGAAAGGTTCGTATCGCCCACATGACAGCCCAAACCAACGCAATGATCCCGCCGATGATCATGGTATAGCCCAAATCTGGGATATAGAGCGCAATGACAGCCAGCGTTCGCTCAAAAATGACTGGAAGCCCTACCAGAAAAAGCAGCCCAACCATCAGATTGAGGAAAAGCGGCACACCAATCT
>DAOTTR010000653.1:0-2125 GCA_034437715.1 Caldilineaceae bacterium | reverse complement strand
CAATACAGTGCTGGCCGCGTTTGAACAATTGGTGGCCGAGGGCTATCTGGAAAGTCGCGTCGGTGATGGTACCTATGTCAGCCCCTCGCTGCCCGATGAGTTGGTCTTGGTGCGCCGCGGTGAACGCCAGCAGCGCACGGCCCAAGATCCAATTCCCTTGCCCAGGTTTTCGCAGCGCCACCAGTTGATCACCCGTGCCACCATGGGCGGTGCGGCCGATGAGCATGCGCCCCGTGCCTTTCGCACTGGCATTCCAGCTATCGATCTGTTTCCCACCAAGATTTGGTCACGCTTGGTGGCGCACCATTGGCGGCAACCAACGCCGGCCATGCTCTCCTATGGCGACGCGCGCGGCTATTGGCCGCTGCGGCAGGCGATTGCTGACTATCTTGGGGCGGCACGCGGGGTACGTTGTAGCGCGGAACAAGTATTGATCACCGCCGGTTCGCAACATGCGCTCGATCTGGTGGCCCAGGTATTGCTCGATCCCGGTGACCCGGTTTGGATCGAAGATCCTGGCTATCGCGGGGCGCGTGCGGCTTTGTTGGGGGTCGGTGCACAGCTTATCCCCATTCCGGTGGATGAGGAAGGGCTGCAGGTCGATGTGGGTGTGGCGCAGTATCCTCAGGCGCGGCTGGCCTATGTGACGCCATCGCACCAATATCCGACAGGTGCAACCATGAGCGTGACACGGCGGCTGGCGCTGTTGGCGTGGGCGCGCCAGGCCAATGCTTGGATTTTAGAGGATGACTATGACAGCGAATATCGCTATCGGGGACGGCCCCTCGCCGCGTTGCAAGGGCTCGATCAAGCGGATCGGGTGCTCTACATTGGCACCTTTAGCAAGGTGCTCTTTCCCGGGGTACGGCTGGGCTATCTGGTGACACCGCCGGCCTTGACCGCAGCCTTTGCGCATGACCTGAAACTGGCCCATCGTTATCTTTCCGTGTTCGATCAAGCGGTGCTGGCCGATTTTATGTTGGAGGGCCACTTCGCACGCCATATTCGGCATATGCGCACGCTCTATGCCGAACGGCAGCATGTTTTGGTCGAGGCGCTCCAGCAACAACTGGGCGATGCGTTGACCGTGACAATTGCCGAAGCAGGCTTGCATCTGACGGCTTGGTGTAATGGGGCAATCGATGATCAGCAAATTGCCAAATATGCTTGGCAACAGGGCGTAGAGGTCACGCCGGTTTCGAGTTATTCTATGCTCACCCCGGCGCGCAGTGGGCTGATCCTGGGCTATGCCATGCTGGACGCTACCGAAATTCAGGCCGGTGTCCGTACCTTGGCCCAGGCGTTGCAACAGATGAAGCGCACCGGGTAAACGCTAGATAGACAAATCGGGATTACTACTTATCCAGGACTTACGCAGCCGGGAGCACCGCCAGGAGTAATTGCGTAAGTCCTGTTATCATCTTATCATCCCGATTTGTCTATCTAACCGAACACCGTGCAACCCCTCCCCTAACCTGGGGGAGGATGGGAGGGGGTTACGGCATTTCCGTTTTTAGAACAAGCCTTCCACCGACAAATAGCGTTCGCCGGTGTCATAGCAGAAGGTGAGGATGCGGGTGCCCGCCGGCAATTCGGCCAATTTTTTGTCGACCGCGGCCAGCGATGCGCCAGAGGAGACACCGATGAAAATGCCTTCTTCTTTGCCGGCGCGTTGGGCCATGGTAAAGGCTGCGTCTTTGCTCACCTGGATGGTGCCATCGAGGACCGCGGTATGAAGGTTAACCGGAATAAAACCGGCCCCAATGCCTTGGATCGGGTGGGGGCCAGGTGCGCCACCACTGATGACTGGCGAGAGTTCGGGCTCGACGGCGAAGACCTTTAGATTGGGCCATTGCTCTTTCAGCACTTCACCGACACCAGTAATGTGCCCGCCGGTACCTACGCCAGTGATCAGAACATCAATGCCTTCGGGGAAATCCTTCAAAATTTCTTGAGCTGTGGTGCGCTTGTGCACCTCAATGTTGGCCTCATTTTCAAATTGTTGGGGAATCCAGGCATTGGGGATTTCCTTGGCCATCTCTTCGGCACGCGCAATCGCGCCCTTCATACCTTTTTCGCGCGGGGTCAACTCGAAGGTGGCGCCGTAGGCCCCCATGATCTTGCG
>DAOTTR010000652.1:0-4524 GCA_034437715.1 Caldilineaceae bacterium | reverse complement strand
GCGAGCGCGATCAGAAGGCTTATGCCAACCCCACCAATACAAGCCGGGCGGCGATTGTCCAACGATTTGCCAATGAACTACAGGCGACGCCCGCCCAAATTGCGCTGGCGTACCTACTTTGTCAGCCGATAGTGACCGTGCCCGTCATCGGTTGTCGCACATTGGAACACCTGCAGGATAGTGTACGCGCGGCCGATATAGTCCTGTCGCCAGTGCAGATCGATCAATTACGCTTTCCAGCAATCGATGCATAATTGATTGATTTTATCGCGCTGTTTTCCCCCCTGGGTAAATTTTATAAAATCCTTCATAAAAATTTGGGCTTGCTGCGTGGCTATGGTACAATGCGCGCTATTAAAACCTGTTGGCATACCGATAGCGGTTGTTGACGATGCTTGATCATAACTGCCTTGCCCAATCATTGGCTATTCGCTGCACTAGTGATTGTGATTTTACAAGTCGAAATTCTGTCCCATTTTCAACAGCGCAGCGGTATCATCTAGGAGGAACTTTTTCATGCGTATTGCCCTGATTAATCCGAAGTTTCGCCTCCCGATCGACACGCGTACAACGCCCCATCTTGGCTTGGCCTATTTGGCCGCCGTGAGCGAACGCCGTGGCGATGAGGTGGTGATTTTTGACTGTGATGTGGAAAAACAACCACTCACCGAATTTATCCAAGAATTTCGCCCACACCTGGTTGGCATTACCGCCAATACGCCCCAGGTTAAACAGGCTTGGCGCACGGCGCGTACCATCCGCGAAGTGCATGATTGCCCGATCATATTGGGTGGGCCACACGTCAGCGTGTTGCCCGAAGAGAGCTGCGAAAAGCCTTATGTCGATGTTGTCGTGCGCGGCGAAGGCGAAGATACCTGGATCGATGTCTCCAATCGCGTTGAGGCGTACCTCCAGGATCAACCTGAATTTCATATCGAAGCGTTTATGCATGCCGAGAATGAAGTATTCAAGGATTGTCTGGGCATTACCTACAAAACCAGCGATGGGCAGATTCACAATACGTTGGATCGGCCCACGATTGCCGACCTGGATAGCTTGCCTTGGCCGGCTTACCATCTCTTCAAGCGCGATCGCTACACCAACCTGCAACCCGCCACCGATCATGTGGATGGTGCCCGCAGTTTCAGCATTATGACCAGCCGCGGCTGCCCCTATCGCTGTACCTTTTGCAGCCAGAGCATTATGCCGATCAAGTGGCGCAGTCGCAGCCCAGAAAATGTGCTGGCCGAATGGCGACATTTGGTCGAAGATTTTGATGCCCAGGAAATTGGCATTCTCGATGACAGCGCCAACATTCGTGTCAAGCGGCTGGAAGAACTGGCCAATCTGGTGATCGAGAACGGGCTCAACCATGTGCCGTGGATCTTTGTCAATGGCATTCGCGCCAATCTTGCTAGCAAGGAATTGTTATCGTTGCTCCAAAAAGCCGGCCTCAAGCGCACTGCCTTTGGGGTGGAGACCGGCGATATGGAAATTTTGAAGAGCATCGACAAGAAGATCGACCTGGATACGATCCGCCGGGCGTTCCAGAACTCCAAGGAAATTGGGTTAGAGACGATTGGCTTTTTCATCATCGGCTTGCCCGGCGATACGCGCGAAACCATGCAGCGCACCATCGACTTTGCGATTGAGCTAGACCCGATGATCGCCAACTTCTCGATGATGACGCCCTATCCGGGCACCAAGGTCTATGAAATTGTGAAACGCCAGGGACGCTTCCTGATCAACGACTGGGAAGATTATGTCTTCTTTGAACAGCAGGCGCGCTACGAAATGGGCGAGATGACTGCCGAATTGGTCGAGGAGATGTATCGCAAGGCCTATCGCCAATTCTACCTGCGCCCCTCGCCAATTATCCGTCGTATGAAGACCAAAGATTTTTGGCAGGAACTGCCGCGCAACGTACGCATTGCCTTGCGCACCTTCCTACCCAAAAAAGAAAAGACCGGTCTCCGTAAAGCAGTCGAGGCAGAAGGGGCTATTTAGTATTCCATGCCAACAGTCCTCTTTATTCGTGGTTGGCAGCTTTTCTTTTATACAGATGAATGCTATCTGTATATCAAGGTTGATGACCAATTATATCGTGTAACTTGGCAGATGTGTTCACCGAAGTTGATGTATGCAACCCACGATGAACGATCTTTCTTTCGAATATCACCGTCTGGGTATGGAATACATTGGCCACTCGTTGATGAAGACTTGGCCATCAACCCATTGTTGAAAATCGCTGAAAAATTGATTGCATTGCCTATTATGGCAACCGAAGCTGTCAACAGCGTATAACTTTAGTGTTTCATTTGAGGGGAACTCTATGCGTATTATTCTCGCCAGCCCAGAAGCCAAAGTGTGGAGTGAGCGCAAGCACATTCCGCTAGGCTTGGGCTATCTTGCTGCCGTGCTACGCGAAGGCGGCCACGAGTGCATGATCTATGACGCGGCCATTGAAGATGTGGGCGTTGATTACTATCTTGATCTGGCCGAAGCGCAAGGCAAGCCCTATGGCATGATTGGCGTCACCGCGACCACGCCGCTGATCAATGACGCCTGGGAAATGGCCCAGCTTGCCAAGAAGCGCGGCTTGATCACAGTGTTGGGTGGTCCGCATCTGACGATTATGCCGCTAGAATCCATGCAGCCGCCCCACGATCAATATGTGGATTATGTCTTTAAAGGCGAGGCCGAATATTCGTTGCTGGAATTGGTCAACACCTTGGAGTCGGGGCGCAAACCTGGGTTGCTGCCGGGCATTCATTTCCACAATGGTGATGAAATTATTTCCAGCCCAGAAAGCCCCATGATTCCCGATTTGGACGCGTTGCCTTTCCCGGCCCACGATCTCTTTAAGATTGACCGCTACACCAATCTGCAACCACTGACCGATGGCCTGGATCGGGACGCACGTAGCTTTACCATTTTGACCAGCCGCGGTTGCCCCTACAAATGCACCTTTTGCTCCAAACCCGTCACGGGTGATACCTGGCGCGCACGCTCGGTGGAAAGTGTTGTCGCCGAGTGGAAGTGGTTGGTCAACGGCTTGGGCGCCACCGAAATTGGCGTCACTGACGATATTTGGAATTTGAAGTTGCCGCGTGCCAAAGAGCTTTGTCGCCGCTTGGTGGAAGAAGGCATTAACCATGTGCCCTGGACGACCGTGCATGGCATGAAGGTCAATCACACCGATCTCGAGCTTTTCCAACTGATGAAGGCGGCGGGCTGCAAGCGCGTCGGCTTTGGCGTGGAAAATGGCGACGAGAATATGTTGCGCAATGTGATCCGCAAAGGCCAAACATTGGATCAAGTGCGCATGGCCTTCAAAAATGCCAAAGCTGCCGGTCTCCAGACCATGGGCTTTTTCATCTTTGGTATGCCGGGTGACACCGAAGAGACCATGGAAAAGACGATTCAACTGGCGCTGGAACTGGATCCCAAGCTGGCAAACTTTATGCTTGCCGCACCTTTCCCCGGCACGGTGATGTACGAGCAAATTGTCGAAGGCGGTCAGGTCTTTGCCGATAAGTGGAGCGAATTCGCTATCCACGAGCAAAAGTCCCGTTTTACTATGCACGACGGTAAATACGACCAAGAACTTGTGCTACGCAAATGGCGCGATGCCTATCGTCGCTTTTATCTCTACCGCCCAGAGCGTGTGCTAGAAAAAGCGCTGATGAAAGACAATTGGCTCAACCTGCACAAGACGGTGGGTCAATTCAAGCGCTTCTTTGTCGGTGCGTCGGATCAACAAGCGTCCCAACCGGTGGCAACGACCAAAGCCGTAGCCTAGCCATGTCGTCTTGACCTTGATCCTGTTGAAAAAAAGAGCCCGTCGCCACGTTGGTGGGGCGGGCTCTTTTTTTAACGGGATGGGGACTTGTTGTGCCGTGCTAGGGCACCCCTGGGAGCGCCGCCATCCCTGACGGCGTTCCCAGGGCCAAGCGCAGTCAGGGATGGCGTCATACAACGGCGCAGGCTGGGTAGAACTTATTGGCTAAGGCTGGCGTCGTAGGCTGCCTGCATGGTTGCCAGATAGCCCATAAGATCCAACTGCTCCAAACCGGCCACATAAGCGTCCCAATCGGTGTCCAGGTTTTTGGCGCCAGTCACAAACTCCAGTGCGTTCTGGTTGATGTAATCGGTGATGTTCTGCCGTTGCATGGCGACGGCATCTGCCGTGGCAGGGTCGGGCCAAATTCTCCAGAAGGGAAAGTGATCGGGCGATTCTTTGCCAACCATAAGGTCAGTGGCGTCTTGTAAGCGGCGCTCGTAGCCCGGCCAATTGTAATATTCTGCTGCATCGGTGGATTGCACCCAGCCATCGCGGAAGGTCTTGGGCTGGAAGTACTGCGCAGCTGCGCCCCAGGAGGAATTGCGGGGGTCGGAACCTTCGGGCTGCGGGATCACAGCGAAAATTGGATCGACGCTCTTGTTAAGGGCTACATCGCCCTCTTCGGGGCGGCGCCAGTCCACGCCTTCTTCGCCATAATGGGCGCGCAGTTGGCCGTCCTC
>DAOTTR010000651.1:0-13009 GCA_034437715.1 Caldilineaceae bacterium | reverse complement strand
GGTACACTGCGCAAATCGCCACGCATTAGGATCACATCGGCGGTTTCAATCGCCACATCCGTGCCGGTGCCAATCGCAATGCCGACATCCGCCTGCGCCAACGCCGGGGCGTCGTTGATGCCATCGCCCACCATGGCAACTTTGTAACCTTCGGCCTGCAACTTGGCGACGTTGCTTGCCTTATCGCCAGGCAACACCTCGGCCAGGATCCGGTCAATCCCCACTGCTTTGGCAATCGCTTGGGCTGTCGCTTCATTGTCGCCGGTCATCATCACAACCATTAGACCTAGCTTGTGCAGCGCGGCAATTGCCTCTTGTGACCCTTCTTTGATCGTATCGGCGACGCCAATCAGCGCGCTGGCCTGGCCGTCAACCGCCAGCCACATGGCAGTCTTGGCTTCGGCTTGCAAACCCTCCGCTTTGGCGGCCAGCCCATTCAGGTGAACATGCTCGCGCTGCATCAGGCGCAAATTGCCCAGCAAGAGCTGATGTCCATCGACGGTGGCCGCAATACCATAGCCAGCAATCCCTTCAAAGGCAGCCGGCTCACTCAGTGCTAGGCCCTCCTCCTTGGCCGCACGCACAATCGATTCACCCAACGGATGCTCGGAGCCACGCTCGGCGGAAGCAGCCAGCCCCAATAATTGATCGCGACTGAGGGTTGCTTGCGTACTTATCACCACATCCGTTACCGAAGGTTGGCCTTTGGTGATAGTGCCGGTCTTGTCTAGCACAATCGCCGTCAACTTGTGTGCTTGTTCGAGCGCGGCACTATTTTTAAAGAGAATCCCGTTCTCCGCGCCTTTGCCCACGCCCACCATGATCGAGGTCGGCGTAGCCAGCCCCATGGCACAGGGACACGCAATCACCAAGACAGCGGTCAAGCGGATCAAGGCCGGGACAAATTCGCCACCCACCAACCACCAGACAGCAAAGGTCAGCACAGCCAACCCGATCACCGCCGGGACAAAATAGGCGGCTACTTGATCGACCACCCGTTGAATGGGGGCACGGCTGCCTTGGGCCGTCTCGACCAGGCGAATGATTTGGGCCAGCGCCGTATCTTTGCCCACTTTGGTCGCCTTGAATTTGAGCAATCCCTGCTTATTCATCGTCGCGCCGATCAGGCTGTCGCCCACGTTTTTCTCAGTCGGCAAACTTTCGCCGGTGATCATGCTTTCATCGACTGCCGAATAGCCTTCGATCACCACGCCATCCACGGGAATTTTTTCGCCCGGCCGCACAAGCACAATCTCATTGGTGATCACTTCGGCAATCGGAATGTCGCGCTCTTCACCATTGCGCACCACACGCGCCGTCTTGGCCTGTAGCCCGATCAGCTTTTTGATCGCCGCGCTGGTCTGCCCTTTGGCACGCACTTCCAACAATTTCCCCAGGACGATCAGCGTAATGATAATCGCCGAGGTCTCAAAGTAGACGTGATGGCCCAGGGTATGAATGCCCACCAACGGCGCCACCACCACGGCAATGCTGTACAAATAGGCGACTGACGACCCCATGGCCACCAGCACATCCATATTGGCGCTGCCATTGCGCAGGCTTTTGTAGGCGCCCACGTAATAATCCCAGCCCACGTAAAATTGGACAGGGGTTGCCAGCGCCAGAAAGAGCCAATTGACCCAAGCCGCGTGCGACCACATGCCCACCAGGTTAAAATCGCGCGCCATGCTCAAAACAAAAAGGGGCAGGGCAAAAACCACACCGACGATCAAGCGTGTCCACTGGTGGCGGACTTCGGCAGCGCGCGCCGCGGTTTCAGCATCCTGCATCTTACCGGCATCGGCAGCCTCGACCACATCATAGCCGGCCTGTCGCACGGCAGCCACCAGTTCGCTATAGGTGGTGACGCCCGGCACAAATTCGACGGTGGCGCGCTCATTGGCATAGTTGACTTCGGCGGTCAGCACACCCTCGACCTTGTTGAGCCGCCGCTGGATCGTATTGGCACAGTTGGCACAGGTCATCCCCAGGAGCGCTAGCTCCACTGTTTCGGTGGGCACGCGATAGCCAGCGCGCTGCACACGGGCAATGACATCGGTCAACACGTCCTGGGGTTTGGAGACAGCCGGATCATAGTTGATCGTCAGCCGTTCATTGGCAAAGTTGACGGCGGCAGCGGTGACCGTGTCCACTTTTTTGGCATTGCGCTCGACCGAAGCCACACAGTTGGCACAGGTCATCCCAATGACAGGCACCGTCAATGTTTTCGTTGCAGGGGTCGGTGATACAGGTACTGCGGACATAGTGTCCTCCTTCAATAGAGACTCATCGGTTATGATGAGCCTGACTCGAATGGGTATGACGCGGATTGGGCAGACAAGCGAATGTGAGTCCAGATAGTATCGATGTAGTATCGATGTAGTATCGATCAGATAGGTGCCGCGGCATACCCATTCTGCATTACGCTTCTGCCGGTGCGTAGTTAATCTCTTGCAAAACAGTCTTAATCGATTCCCAAGTGGCCGGCGCTTCCCAGGCCACAGTGACTTCCTTGCTCTTCTCGTCTGCCATCACACTCTGCACACCAGCCAATTCGCCCAATTCTGTCTCGATCGAATGGGTGCAATGGCCACAGCTAATGTTGGGTACAGTAAAAGTCTTGCTTGTCATCATGCGCTCCTTATAGCCTTATCAAAATTAGAATGATCGAAAATGTTCGATTGCCGACATCATCTACCATGCGTTAGCGTTTGCTCGAAACTTCAAAAACACTGGTTACTTCTTGCAACATGCGCTCGCGTTCATCGGGATCGCTGCCCTGGATCGCGGTGGTGACACAGGTGCGCAAGTGATTTTCTAACATCAAGGTACTCACTTTGCTGAGCGCAGCTTGCACGGCCTGAATCTGTTTGATGACGTCAATGCAATAAATATCCTCATTGACCATGCGCTCAATGCCTTTGATATGCCCCGCGGCGCTAGCTAGCCGCCGCGTAATGGCTTTCTGCGTTACTTCATCCATGGCTTTCCACTTATCTTTCGCCTGTTGCACGAAATCCCTACCCCCGTGGGGGGGGTACAAAATAATAATAACATTGGGTTAACATATTGTCAATCCCCCAATTTGCATGAAAGTTTTGTAAGAATATACCTTTTATACGTACCGTAGAAGATTGCCAAAATCAGGCTTTCAGGTACAATGATAGGTGTTCGATTGCTTGCCTATTTTTGATGGGCACTATAGTAAAGTGACTGGCCATGACTTCGACTTCCACCGCGATTTCTAAAGTGATTCCCACCGCCTTCGCCCAAAGCATGCTTGACCATTATCAGGAAGCGGGAGCGGCGTGGCTGGCACAATTACCGGCACTGCTTGATGAATATGCCCAGCGTTGGGCGCTACAAGTAGGCTCACCCTTTTTGCTCTCCTACAACTATGTCGCGCCCGCCACGCGCGCCGACGGCAGCGCCGTAGTATTGAAAGTATGTTTTCCTGAGCATGAATCCCTGGACGAAATTGATGCCTTGCGCCTCTATGGGGGCGATGGCATTGCGCAACTGCTCGATTTTGATCGGGAAAACGGCGTGTTGCTGCTTGAGCGCCTCCAACCAGGGGCAATGTTGGCCGAGCTAACCGATGACGAAGCCGCCACCACCATCGCGGCCAAGGTGATGTTGCAATTGTGGCGACCCGCGCCAGCGGAACACGCGTTTCCAACGGTAGCCAAGTGGGCAGCGGCGCTGCCAAGGCATCGTGAACGTTTCGGCGGTGTCGGTCCGCTGCCCAAGCCGCTTTTTGAGCAAGCCGAAACCCTCTTCCGTGAGCTGCTGGCGGCGAATGAGCCACCCATGTTGTTACATGGCGACCTGCATCATTTCAATATCCTGAGCGCCCAACGCCGACCGTGGCTGGCGATTGACCCTAAGGGGCTGGTCGGCGATCCGGCCTATGATGTGGGTGCGTTTCTCTATAACCCCATCGGCACGTTGAACAACCGGCCCAATTTGGACCAAGTGTTGCAGCGGCGCGTGGATCGATTGGCCGAACACCTGGGCTTTGCGCGCGCGCGTATTTGTGGGTGGGGCATTGCCCAAGCCGTGCTTTCCGCCTGCTGGAGTGTTGAATCGCCCGGCTATGGCTGGGAGCCTGCCATTGCGATTGGCGAGCGACTAGCCGCCCAGCAAACACGATGACACTAAACGACCAACCGACTGTGAGACAATAAAAGAGTACACGAACTGCTAATGGGTAACTTAACAATTGAAGTGTTAATTGTGCTATTGCTGATTGTTGCCAATGGGCTATTTGCCCTCTCCGAAGCCGCGGTGGTGGCGTCGCGCAAGGCGCGCCTCCAACAGTATGCACAGAGTGGCGATAGCAGCGCGAAAATTGCCTTGGAACTGGCCGACGATCCCAGCCGCTTTCTATCGACCGTCCAGATCGGCATTACCTTGATTGGCATCTTTGCCGGTGCCTTTGGTGGCGCGACCTTGGCCGAGGGCTTTGCCCTTTATCTGGTGAATATTCCGATGATTGGCGTCTACGCCGATACGATCAGCCTCAGCCTGGTTGTGTTGGTCATCACCTATCTCTCGTTGATCGTGGGGGAACTGGCACCCAAACGGATTGCGCTCCAGAATCCCGAGCGCATCGCCATCATGGTGGCCAAGCCCATGCGCCAGCTTTCCAGGTTGACCAGCCCAGTGGTAACTTTTCTGGGCCATTCGACTGATCTACTGTTGCGGATCTTGGGCATCCAGGCCAGTGAAAACCCAGCCGTCACCGAAGAAGAGATCAAGGTGATGATCGAACAGGGAACGGAATCGGGCGTTTTTGCCGCGGCAGAGCAGGATATGGTCGAGCGTATATTTCGTTTTGGTGACCGGGATGTGAGTTCATTGATGACGCGGCGGCCCGACATTGTGTGGCTCGATCTGGAAGATTCGCTCGACCGCAATTTACAGATCATCAGCAACCGTGTCTATTCGCGCTTTCCGGTCTGTCGCGGCAGTTTGGACGAAGTCGTGGGTGTGTTGCGCGCCAAGGATCTGCTCAATCAGAGTGTGGAAGGCAAGCCGCTGGATTTGGTTAACGCGATCCAACCACCGATCTTTGTGCCAGAAACCTTGCCAGCTATCAAGCTACTAGAGACACTGCGCTTGGAACGCACCCACATTGTGCTGGTAATCGATGAACAGGGTAGTATTGAAGGATTGGTCACCCTCAATGATATCTTGGGTGCGCTGGTTGGGGATCTGCCCGCCGTCGATGAATCGGATGAGCCGTATGCGGTCCAGCGTGAGGATGGTTCTTGGTTCTTGGATGGTATGTTGCCAATTGGCGATTTCAAAGCATTGTTTGATGTCGAAAAATTACCCGACGAAGAAAGCGGCAATTTCCAAACCCTGAGCGGTTTTGTGATGATGCAGATGGGACGTGTGCCAGTGGTGGGTGAACATTTCGAGTCAGTCAATTTTCGCTTCGAAGTGGCAGATATGGACGGCTATCGCATTGATAAAGTGTTGGTAGCGCCCACAGAAAGTGAGAACGTATGACGCAAGGTAGGTCTGGTAGTGAGAAACAGGGCAAGCCGCGCGAAAAGGGCAGCTTCAAACAGTTGGGGCGCGCCATTCGCTATTTGGGTCGCTATCGCCGCACCGCCGCGATAGCCTATACATCGTTGTTTTTGAGCACGGCAGCCCAGCTTGTTGTGCCACAGATGGTGCAGAATATTCTCGATGCCGTCGGCGGCGGGGTGACGATCCTACAGACGGGCGCGGATCCGCTACAGGCGCGGCTGGCTGCCGAGTCGGCGCTCTATTGGGCCGTCGCGCTGACGCTGGTCTTTGCCATCATTCGTGGCCTCTTTGCCTTTGCCCAATCGTATATGGCGGAAAAGGTGAGCCAGGAGCTGGCGTTTGATTTTCGCAATGAACTTTTTGCCAAAATTCAACATTTATCCTTTAGCTATCATGACCGCAACCAGACCGGCCAACTGATGATCCGCGCCACCGATGATGTGGAAAAGCTGCGCGTCTTTATTGGCCAGGGCTTGCTCGTTGCGTTGCAGGCGCTGGTATTGTTGGTGGGCGCGCTCACCCTGTTGGGCATAACCAATTGGAGCCTTACCCTCTATATCTTGCCCATTCTGCCGATTGCGTTGCTCCTATTTATGGCCTTTGGTGCCATCAGCCAACCGCTCTTTGGCAAGGTACAGATCAAGCTCTCCACGCTCAACACAATCCTGCAAGAGAATCTGGCGGGCATCAAGGTGGTGAAAGCCTTTACGCGCGAAGCCGAGGAACAGAAACGCTTCAAGAGCGCCGCCGAAGACCTGATGCAGCAACAAATTGAGTTGGCGCGTATCTTCAGTTTTCTCTTTCCGCTGATTTTTATGATCGCGAACCTGGGCCAAGTGATCGTCATCTACTTTGGTGGCAACCAAGTGATTGGCAATACGCTCACGGTCGGTGAATGGCAAAAATTCAGCCTCTATTTAATTTTGGTCTTTTTCCCGATTGGTCAATTGGGCTTTATTATCAGCCAAATGAGCCAGGCAAGTGCCAGTGCCGCGCGTATCTTTGAAATCTTGGACGCCAAGAACGAGGTGGCAGACAAGCCCAATGCGCAACCACTGCCGCCCATTAAGGGACATGTGGTCTTTAAGAATGTTACCTTCCGCTACTTTAGCAGCAGCGAACCCGTGTTGACCGAAGTGAATTTGGAAGCCAAGCCCGGCGAAACCGTGGCGCTGCTCGGAGCCACCGGTAGCGGCAAGACCACGATCATTAACCTGATTCCGCGCTTCTATGATGTCAGCGAAGGCCAGGTGTTGATTGACGGCTACGATGTGCGCGATGTGCAGTTGGAAGCATTGCGCCGCCAGATTGGCATTGTGCTGCAAGAGACCAATCTCTTCGCGGGCACAATTCGCGACAACATTGCCTTTGGCCGACCCGACGCCACCGATGACGAAGTGGTCGCGGCGGCCACCGCGGCCGCGGCACATGCCTTTATTATGGATTTTCCCCAAGGCTACGCAACACCCGTCGGCGAACGGGGCGCAACCTTGAGCGGTGGTCAAAAGCAGCGGGTGGCGATTGCACGTGCGCTGTTGCTCGACCCGCATATTTTGATCCTGGATGATTCGACGAGCAGCGTGGATGTGGGCACCGAAGTGCATATTCAACGGGCGCTCGACCGCTTGATGCAAGGACGCACAAGCTTTGTGATTGCGCAACGCATCAGCACCGTGCTCAACGCCGACCAAATTCTGGTACTGGACAAAGGCAGAATTGTGGCGCGCGGCAAGCACTACGATCTGCTGGAGAGCAATCCACTTTATGCAGAAATCTACCGCAGCCAGTTGGTCGAAGATGCAACACCACAAAGCGCCGATGCACTGGCAGCAGAAACGGTCTAATGGACAACCCATTTAAAAGTCACACCAATAAGCCCAATAACACACGCGATGCTATGGATGACTTTTAAGGGTTTTTTCTATAAGGAACGATTGTCACTCGCTAACACACGCGTGTTGGTTTTCCAAAGGAGTCAGAGCCTATGATAGGCGGCCCAGGAAGAATGCTACAAAACGAAGTGCTCAAGCCGCGCAGTGTGCGCTTGACTATGGGGCGCTTCGGCCAATATTTTCGCCCCTACTGGCATTGGTTGCTGGTGGTAGCTTTGCTGTTGATTGTGAATGCCTGGGTACAGGTGATCACCCCCAACCTGATCGGCCAGGCGGTAGACTGTTATCTGGCCCCACAAGCCGCGGCCGCGGTTGACGCGCCGGCCGATGCCGTCAATGCGAGTGAACAAAACTGCTGGTATGATTCATTGCCACCTGGTGCAAGCACCGAAGCGCGTATGCAAGGGTTGCTGCGCTTGTCACTCCAGTTGGTGGCGCTCTTTGTGGTGGGAGCGGTGACGGGCGGTGTTATGTTTTTCCTCATGGGGTGGACGGGGCAGCTCGTTTTGCGCCGCTTGCAAGTGGAGCTATTTGAGCATATTCACCGCTTGTCCTTGAGCTTTTATAGCAAAAACGAGAGCGGCCAGTTGATGAGCCGGATCACCAATGATGTGAGTACGATTCAACAGGCGATTGGCTTTGCCCTGGTCCAGGTGCTAAGTGGCGGCTTGCTGCTGGCGTGGATCGCCTACAACATGCTGACGACTAATTTTGCCTATGGGCTGCTCAGTCTGGCGGTCCTGCCGTTGATGGTGGTGGCGACGTTCTGGTTTAGCAACCAAGCGCGCAAGGCTTTTCGCGCCTCGCGCGAGAAGATTGGCGATGTCAATGCCGAGTTGCAAGAGGGCATTTCCAGCGTGCGCGAAGTGCAGGCTTTTGGCCGCGAAGATGCCAACATTGAACGCTTCACCGTCAGCAGCGCCGCCTATCGCGATGCCAACATACGCGCCGTGGCCTACACCTCGGCCTTGGGCCCCACCTTGGAAGCGTTGGGCTACTTGGCGATTGCGATTGTGGCAGGGGTGGGTGGTATCTTCCTGCTGCGCGAGCAGACATTGGGCGGCGCAGCGGTCTCGTTGGGGCTGATTGTAACCTTCCTGGGCTATGTGCAGCGTTTTAATCAGCCGATCACCCAGATTAGCATTATGTGGGCCAACATCCAAAGCGCGATTGCTGGTGGTGAGCGCATCTTTGATCTGCTCGATGAGGTGCCCGAAATTCAAGGGAAATCCAACGCAAAAGCGATGCCACCGATCCAGGGGCGCGTGGTTTTCAGCGATGTGCGCGCCGAATATACGAGCGGTGAACCAGTGCTGCGCACCGTCAACTTGACGGCAGAACCGGGCCAGACAATTGCGATTGTTGGCCCGACCGGTGCAGGCAAAACCACACTGGTCAACCTGATCCCGCGCTTCTATGATATCACTGGCGGCGCGGTGACGATTGATGGCGTGGATGTGCGCGATGTCACCTTGTCCAGCCTGCGCCGCCAAATTGGCATTGTGCTGCAAGATTCATTTCTCTTTAGCGACACGGTCATGAACAACATCCGCTTTGGGCGTCCTGGCGCTACGGATGAGGACGTGCTGGCCGCCGCCCAATTAGCGCGTGCCCATGAATTTATCGAGCGCCTGCCCGATGGCTACCAGACCATCTTGGGTGAGCGGGGCAGTGGGCTGAGCCAAGGCCAGCGCCAACTGCTATCGATTGCGCGGGCGGCGCTGGCCCAACCGCGTATCCTGATTCTCGACGAAGCCACCAGCAGTGTGGATACGCGCACCGAACGCCAGATCCAGGTTGCGCTGGAAGAGATCATGGCCGGGCGCACAAGCTTCGTCATCGCCCATCGCCTGAGCACGATCCGCAACGCCGATCAGGTCTTGGTTCTAGCCAAGGGTGAAGTGGTGGAACGCGGCCGCCATGAAGAATTGTTGGCCTTGCGTGGCGTCTATTATGATCTGTATATGAGTCAATTCCAACGCCAGGAAGAAATGGCAGCGGCAACGAATGGTCATGTCCCTACTATGGCCACTGTGGCGACCGGCAGACGTTGATTATAGCTTGTGCGAACAGAGCGTTAGGATCTCGCAGACCCTAACGCTCTAGCCAATACACGCGGTCAGCGGATTTCGGGAACGGATGAAACGGATTTACCCCAAATCAGCCCTCCTCTTGACTGGTTTTAGAACGGATGCTACAATCCAGCAATCACGGTAGCACTCAGTGGGCCGTGCGCCAGAAAACGAATTTGGCGATGTTCTGGCGTTGCGTTGTCATAGCGGAGCGTAATTTCTAGATAGTCGCTGGGGAGCAGACTGGCAACACGTTCTGCCCACTCGATAATCACAATGGCATCGGTGCGATCGACGATTTCCTCTAGACCAAAGAAGGTCGCTTCCTGCGTGCCATCGGTTTGGGTGGGGCTGCCCAAGCGGTAGCAGTCAATATGAATCAGCAAATCCCCAGCAGGGCGCACATATTCACTGACCAGCGTAAAGGTTGGGCTGGTAACGCGCGCGGTGATGCCCAACCCAACGGCGAGGCCTTGGGTCAGCACTGTTTTGCCAGCCCCCAGATCACCGTGCAAGGCAATCACTTGGCCGGAGCGTAAGTGCTGCCCTAGTCGCTGGCCCAGGGCAAATGTTGCGGCGGCGGAAACTGTTTCGATTGTGTATGTTGCTGTGTTACTGGTCATTGGGTCATTAGTCGTTTGGTCATTGGTCAATTGGTCATTAGTCGTTTGGTCGTTTAGTCACTGGGTCAGTGGCAAACATGGAGTCAAGTAGCCGCCGTGGCTGTGTTTTGCAAGATCGTGATAAATTGCTGTTGATATTCCTCAATGATTTCAGCGGCGCGGCAGTCACTTTTGGCTTCGGCCAACAGTTCAAATTGCGGCTTGTCAGGATTGGGCGACAGATGGATCCATTCACCAGCGTCGAGATGAATTTTCAAGCCGTCCATTGCTTCGATGCGCCGCTCTTTGTAGCGTTCACTAACAAGACGCATCATCCGACCTTTGGCTTCCCAGGCACAAGCGACAGAGGCTTTGGCCAAATACATGGGCGGCAAATAACTCACTACTCCGCTGAGCGGCAACTGGCGCACCGCCAGGTATTCGAGCAGACGCGCAGTAGCCATCATGCCATCCACGGTGGGGTGAAAATCGGGAAAAATGAAGTTCCCCGTGCCATCCACTGCCAGCAAAATGCCGGCGTCGTGGGCGGACAGCATAAAGCGATGCATGTGATTGCTAATGCGCACCATTTCACTGCCATGCCAACCGGCAATCGTTTCAAAAGCGTTGGGCAAGGTAATCAAAGCCGCCACCGACCGGCCAGGGTTCGCAAAGAGCCCTAATTCAACCATCAGCGCCGCGGTGATCGTATCATCCAGCACATTGCCTTGCTCATCGACCAGAAAAATCTTCTCGCCGCCCACATCAAACTGCACACCAAGATCGGCGCCCAACGCCCGTACAATTTTGGAAACACGCTCTTGGTTGGCCTTGAACTCGCTTTGCAGCATGGCCAGCTTGGTTTCATCTGTACGAGCATTCAACTGGAGGGCGTCAATACCCAAGCTATTCAAAATGGTGGAAAAGGTGTCAGCCGTCAAGCCATGCGAATAGTCAACCACAATCTTGAACTTGGCGGCCTGAATCCGCCCATTGTCCACATGTTGTAGAAAGCCCTGGGCATACTCTTGATTGGGATCAGTGGCATATTGAATCACGCCGATCTCTTGGAGAAAGGCGCGGCGAAAGTCTTCGCGGAAGAAATTACGTTCGATCACGCGCTCATCGCTGCTGGTCTGGTTCATGCCCTGGGCGTTCATAATCCGAATATCGACCACGCGTTGGTCAAATGGGCTGATGCGCACATGCACGCCAGCCGAGGTATCGGCATGGGTACGCACAAAATAGCGCGCCACGGGGATCGCCACGGATTCTAAGTCCCACACGTTGATGCCGGTGCTGGGCAAGCCACTAACCAGGGCGCTCTTCAACATACGCGAACCGCGATGGCCGTCGCGGTTGATCGCCACAAAGCTGCCTTTGGGCAGGGTGGCCCCCAACGCCGCACTCAGCTTGGCGGCATATTCGGGGGTCAAATCTACATTCACCACGCCAGAAACGCCAAAGCGACTAAAGAGCGAACGACGACCTTGTTCGCCCCAGATAATACTTTCCTTGACCGTCGCGCCATCTTCCACCTGTTTGTGGGGCCACAGCTTGACATCAGCATGAATCACACACCCTTCACCCAATGCACAATTGTCACCGATGACCACACCTTCATACATCACCACCTTGGGCTTGATCGTACACTGGCGCGTAATGATGGCGCCGCGAATCTCACAATTTTCGCCAATATAATTGTTGCGCCAGGTAATGCTGCGTTCAATGCGGCTGTAGTTATCGACAATCGTATTATCGCGAATGACAGTCGGGCCATAGATCTGGACCTCGCCTTTGATTTTTACGTCATTGCCCAGGAAAATCGGCCCAAACAATTGGGCACTGGGGGCAATTTCGACATTTGCGCCCACCCAAATCCCGCCGCCCACATGCCGGCCAATCGGTTCGGCAAGTTTCACCCGGCCATAGAGCAGATCCGCCGTGGCGCGTTGATATTCGGTGATATTGCCTACATCACACCAGTAGCCGTCGGCCACATAGCCATAGATCGGCAGATGATCTTGTAACATGGCTGGAAATAATTCATTCGAGAAGTCATAGGCAACACCCGCGGGAATCAGATCCAGTGCGGCTGGTTCCAACACATAGATTCCAGTGTTGACTGTATCGGAAATCAACTCTGACCAGCCTGGTTTTTCGAGAAAGCGCTCGACATAGCCAGCGTCATTGGTAATCACGACGCCATATTCCAACGGGTTGGGGACATGGGTTAACGTAATGGTGACCAACACATTGCGCGCTTTGTGGGTGCGGATAATCTGTCCCAAATCAAAATCGGTGAGGGCGTCACCGCTGATCACCAAAAAGGTATCATCGAGATAGGGCGCGGCATTCTTGACACTGCCTGCTGTACCCAGCGGCGACTCCTCGACCACATAGGTGATCTGCATACCCAAATTACTGCCGTCGCCAAAAAAATCTTGGATCACGGCGGCAAGGTAGCGCAGCGTGACAATCACTTCGGTGATGCCATGACTTTTGAGTAGATCGAAAATATGTCCCATCACCGGTTTATTGACCACCGGCACCATGGGCTTGGGCCGTCCGATCGTCAGCGGGCGCAGGCGTGCACCATCACCACCAGCCATTACGACTGCTTTCATCTGGTCTATTCCTTTCAGGGCAGCCGCATAAAAGCGACCAAGCAAATCCTTATCAAAGCGAGGAAATAGGTAAAAGCTACACGACAATGCTTCATCTACTAAATTGGAGCCAATGGACCGTGGATAAACGAGTAGACCGTTTTCGAAGTTTTGATGGATTATACTCAAATCAGCATGAAAACCGGAGTTTGATGTAGCAATGATCAGCGTGCCGGGGAGTGCCCAGGAAAAGTTCTCAGTACAGATCTACAGTTGGGCAGTCCCCGGCACGCTAT
>DAOTTR010000650.1:0-3079 GCA_034437715.1 Caldilineaceae bacterium | reverse complement strand
GGAATTAAATAAGATGAACAAGGATGAATAAAAATTAATCAACATTACTATAATAACATTATCCACAAAAAGCTAAAAATATGGCAGTCGCGAACCGTGTAATCAGAGCGCGATTGGACCCTCGGCCAGCCAGAACTGATGAATATTACGTATATTTTTCCAGGTTGACCGATAATTTTTTCAGTTGCTGGGTTTGCACTTTTCGGCTACAATCCCCAATCAGCTTCCCATTCCGCTTATGCCACCATACGATTATCGATAGGAGCAAGAAATGCCTTCTGTGCGTGACATCTACCACTTTGACGAACTCACCTGGCCCGAAGTGAACGAAGCCGTGGCGATGGGCAAAATTCCGATTATTCCCACGGGCTCGGTAGAGCAGCATGGCCACCATCTGCCACTGAAAGTTGATCATCTGTGCGCCAACGCCGTCGCCACCGAGGCCGCGCGGCTGCGCCCCGAGATCAGCCTGGTGCTGCCGCCGGTGAGCTATGGCTATGTCCACCATGTGATGGATTTCCCCGGCTCGCTCAACATTCACTTTGAACACTTTATCCAATATGTGTTGGATATTTGCAAAAGCTTGGCCTACCACGGCTTCAAAAAGATGATCATCCTCAACGGCCACGGCTCGAATCATCCGCTCTGTGAAATGGTGGCGCGCCGGTTGGTGGTCGAGACCGATGCCAGTTGCGCGTTCTGTAGCTGGTGGCAGATGCTGACGGTCAACCCCGATTTTCTGCCCAACTGGCGCGAGAGCGTTTTCCCTGGTGGCTGTGCCCACGCTGGCGAACTGGAAACATCCATGCTGCTGCACCTGTCGCCGGAAAGCGTACGCATGAACAAGATCAAGAGCGAGATCGCCAAGACCAACAAGATGGGCTCCAAGTATATCTATAGCGATCTCTTTGGCAGCGGCCCCATGGGCTTGGTCGAGTGGACGAGCCAATACAGCGACAGCGGCGTCATGGGCGAGGCCGAAAAGGCCACAGCGGCCAAGGGCAAGCTAGCCTTTGAAGAAGCCAGCCGCAACCTCGCCACCTTTGTCGCCGAATACTATGACCGCAAGATCGAGCCGCGCACACCACATCAGGAACCAGCATCCACTTTCCCGCTGGCTTTCCCAACCGACTAATAGATAAAACCCTTAAAAGTCGCACAAGGATGCTCGACTGAGCTACAGGTTATTTGTGCGACTTTTCAATGGTTTGTCCATAAGCGCTCATCCTGCCCGTAGCCAACGCTTCCCGAATTTACCCAAAGAGACCAGAGGAACGAACCATGACAGCAGAACTCAAAGTCGGCGTGATTGGCTGTGGCGGCCACGCCCAAAGTCATTTCGCCATGATCAAAGCCGAGCCGCGTATGAAATTGGTGGCAATTGCCGAATTGAATGAAACACGCCGCGCCGAAGCCCAAGCCAAACACCAGCCCGAAGCCGTCTTTGGCGACTATCGCGATATGCTGGACAAGGCACAATTGGATGTGGTCTATGTGGTCACACTGGCCGGTCATCTCTTGCCGATTGTCAAAGAATGCCTGGGCCGCAACCTGCATACCTCCATCGAAAAAGCGCCCGGCTACACCGCCGCCGAAACGCGCCAGATGGTCGAGGCTGCGCACAAGAGCAAAGGCAAAGCCATTGTTTCATTTAACCGGCGCTACATGCCCGAGATCCTGACCGTACGCCGCTTGGCTCAGGAACGCGGCGGGGCCGTGAGTGTGGCAGCCAACTATCACAAAACCATCGAGGGGGTAGTGCCACCCGCGGAACAGCGCGTGGTCCCGCCCGAGCTGACCTCGGATGCGATCCATCATGTGGATCTGATTCGCTGGATGACGGGGCGTACCACACCCGAAGCGCGTACCGCCGTCGAAGTTTATGCTCACACCTGGAACGGCGCTGGCTTGCCCGCACCCCACCACAACGCCGTGATCAAGTTTGACGATCACACCCACGGCGTGATGATGAGCCACTTTGGCGTGGGTTTCCGCATTCAAAGCGCCGAGGTGCATGCCGACAATCTGTCCGCCTATCTGGATCTAACGCGCAAACCCAAAGTTACGCTCTATCTGGATGGCAAATTGGTCGAAGAACCGCTGGATCTGGATGCCGTGGGTGGGCCAGGCTTCAACGAGACGGGTCACTTTGTCGATTGTATTCTGAATGACAGCGAGCCGTGGAGCACGATCGACGACGCCGTGAAAACCATGGAATTGTGCGAAGCCATCGTTGGCGGTCACCAAGGCGCGCTGTAAGCGTACTCCCGAACAAACGAAGCTCCCCCGTCCTAATCAACGAGGGGAACCATGGCAAGCATCAACCGAGCGATTGCGTTAGCCGACTATCGGCGGGTGCGCAATCAGCTCTTTCCACACAGACATAGCCCGAGAAAGCCATTTGCATGAGCAAGCAGACAACCATTCATCTCCAGCGCCACCAATTTACAATCCGCGAAGAAATCTTGATCGAGCAGGGACCCTTTACGGCGTCGCTCTTTTTGTTCGACAGCGGCGTTCATGGGTTGCGCCTACGCAATGAACGTAGCGATCTGGTGTTGTTGCCCTTCCAAGGCCAGCAGATCTGGTCGGCCCACTTTGACGGACGCAATGTCACCATGAAATCGTGGTTCGATCAGCCACGGCCCACGACAAACTATCTCGACACCTATGGCGGCTTTTTGATCCACTGTGGTGCGGCGTCGATGGGCGTGCCCGGGCCCGGCGACAATCATCCGCTACATGGCGAAATCCCCAACGCGCCCTATCAGCAAGCCGCGATTATCTTGGGCGAGGATGCGCGCGGCGCCTATATTGGGCTGATTGGCGAGTATACGCATGCCGTCGCCTTTGCCCATTATCATGTGGTACAGCCGCTGGTCAAGCTCTACGCCGGTGAGGCCCGCTGTGTGATTGGGATGACAATTACCAACCGCAAGCATGTGCCCATGGAATATATGTACATGGCGCATGTCAACTTTCGCCCCGTGGACAACAGCCGGTTTGTCTACAGCGCCCATGTCTCGCCGGAGACCGTGCGCGTGCGCAAGACGATTCCGTCACACGTCAAGCCTGATCC
>DAOTTR010000649.1:0-3605 GCA_034437715.1 Caldilineaceae bacterium | reverse complement strand
TGCTGGCGTAGCAAATGCACCTGCTCCTCAGCCCAAGCGGAAAAGTCTTTTTCGTAGCGCTTTTCGTCGAGTAAAGTTGTAGTCATAAGTCCCTCGGATGATGCAATAACGTGTCCATTGCGGTCAATTGTACCATAGGCGCATCTAAAGCCGAAACGCATCCCTAAGTCGAATTTTGGCAGTCTCCCCGGCTTTGTCGGGGGTTTACCTTTTGCATGACAAGGAGTATTCCGATAAGGCATAAATGCTCTTTAACAACTTTATATCGTTTTTTCACTTGACAACTCTTTCCATATGGGTGGCGAAACAACCCCTGAAGCAGGTGATAGATCGGCTTGACAAGATCGATGACAGCCTCATTTATCTAAGTGTCATCACGATTGGGGAGCTTAAAAAGGGGATTACGCCGAAACACAACCCGTTGGGTATCTGGAGCGCCACGCGGTGGTCTACTGATTGTTGGGAAGGGCGTCGAAGCGGGACTCGCTTGAAAAAGGTTGATCTGCGATCCCTGCCAACGCCTTGTGCGTGCGCGCCAGGTCGGGGGCAGCTTGCATGGCTGCAAAGAGGCGCTGGGCCTGGGTAAAGTGATCGTGGGCCGCGACGACATCCGCTTGGGCGACGGCTAACTCGCCCCACTCGAAATGCGTGCGACCGAGTTGCCAGCGTGTCCCCAGGCTGCGGAAGATCTCCAGGGCCTGTTGCAACCGTCCCTCGGATTCGGCATATTCACCCGCCAGCCGATGCGCCACCCCCCAGGCGCGGTGGGCAATGGCTTGATAGAGCAGATGCTCATAGCGAAGCGCTAACTCCTCAAGTAGCGGTGCATAGCGGCGTAAGGCCATTTCATCGCGCTGGAGTGCTGCGGCATCAGCCAGTATGGCATACAAATCGTGGTCGCCGACCCACTCGGCATGAGAGGTGAATGCCAACTCGATCGCCTGCGTTGTGAGGGCGAACTCGCCCTCGGCCAAAAGCGGCAGACTCCTTCAGTAATGCCGCGTCCGCTTCCATTGCGCTGGTGGAATTGCGTTGACCATGGCGTCGAATGACGCATCACGCCACGTTGAAGCACGCTCCTTTTCCCCGCGCCAGGTATGCACACAGGCGATCAGCGCCATGTGTAAGCAATGAGGGGTCAGAGACGGGGTATGGTGACGTTGCTGAAATGATTGATACTTCTCCGTTAGTGCCACGTCGTCCCAGCGGTCTAAACGCAGCGCACAGAGCGCTTGTTGATTCAGGATCTGCTTAAAGGTACCGACGGCGTGAGTCTGGTCTGCCACCCTCTCTGCCTCGTGTAGATAGGCTAAGGCGCGCGCATAGTCGCCAACATCAATCAAGGCGGAGCCAACCTCACGCAGAATAAGAACACGCTCGTGTTGGTCGGTGAAATCTGCCAAGCGGCTCAATTCCACGCACCGTAGCGCCACTTGGGCGCGCTCGCGAAATCGACCTTTGGCCACATGGACGGCACTGAGTGCATTGAGTGCCGCCGAAAGTGCGTTGATCGCATTCAGTTGTTCGGCCATGTCCACGGCACGCTGGGCGTATTGTTCTGCTGCCTCCCAATCCTCGACAGCCCGCTCCCGCCAGCACTGTTTGGAAAGGCCAACCAGCAGGCGCACTGTTTCCACATGGGGCGGCTCATCGGTCATCAGGCGCAACCCTTCCTGCAGCGCGGCGTGGGCAGTCTGAAAATAAGATTCCAAATGGACATCCAATACTCCCTTGGACACGGTCTCACCCAGCTTGCGCAGTAGCCGCACTTTGCTCAGCTTGTCACGGGTCGTTTGCGGCCACAGGGCCAGCGCCTCCTGATAACCGGTGATTGCCTGCACCCACTCTTCTTGCAGATAGTAGAGATCGGCGATGGCTTCCAGGGTCATCAGGCGCAACGCGCTTTGGCTGGCGGGGTCATTATGAGGACAAGGCTTGGCTCCACCATTGCCGTCCTTCTTGGTAATAACCGCGTAAGGCCCAAAAGTCTTTGAGCGCAGCGGTCAGGGCAACCGCTTGTGCTGGCTGGTGTAACAGAAACCACTGAAACGCCACCCGTAAATTGTCCAGATCAACGTCCAACCGTCGCAACCACTCCACCTGTTGTTGAACCTGCAACGACGCGGCCAATGCTGCGGTCAGATCTAGATAATACTCGGCATGATGCTTGCCCATTTCTCCCTCTTCCCCGCATTCTTGCAATTTTTCCAACGCAAAGAGGCGAAGAAGATCGTGGATGGTGTAGCGTCCACCGGGTTCGTACTGCACCAGGGACTTGTTGACTAGTGTGCTGATCATGCGCAAGGACGCGCCGGCGACGCTCTGTGCCGCCGGCCGAGTGAAGCCACCGCGAAAAACCGCCAAACGCATAAAAGTCGCTCGCTCGGCATCGGTCAGACGTTGCCAGGATTGAGTCAACACGGTCCTCATACTGCGTTGGCGTTCGGGGAGATCGCGCAGTTCGGCGGCCAAAAAGTCAAAACTCTGGCTGAGTTCCGTCACAATCTCGGCGGGTGATAGCACTTCGACCCAGGCAGCAGCCAGGATAATGCCCAGCGGCATCCCGCCCACAAGCTGGCAGATCTGCAGAATCGCCGGTGCAGTGGCCGCGGTCAGGGTGAACTTCGGGCGCAGGCGGCAGGCGGTCTCGACAAACAACTGGATGGCACTGTACGAAAGCACGTCGGGCAGCGTCGCCGTGGTTGGGAGGGCCATACTGTCCAGCACCAAGAGTGTTTCACTGCTAAGTTGTAGGCGCTCACGCGAAGTTACCAGCAGGCGCAGAGCGGGACACTCCTGGAGCAATTCGAGGATAAGTTCGGCACCCGCTTGGAGATGCTCAAAATTATCCAACACCAGCAGTAACTCTTTGTGGCGTAGAGAGTCGAGCAATTGATCTTTGGGCAGGCGGTTGCCAGCTTGAAAGCGCAGATTGATTGCCTCGACAATGGCAGGCACGATATGTTCCGTGGCACGCAGGGGTGCCAGTGCGACGAAATAAACACCGTCGGGGAATTTTGGACGTTCGTGAGCCTCAGTCGAACGATGGACGGAGTGAAGGGTCGGCTCTGTATGTTCGTAATTCGCGGGTGCCCTTTGGGCGCGTAATTCGTAATTCGCTTGGGCGACTTCCAGTGCCAAGCGGGTCTTGCCCATGCCGCCGGGGCCAACGATGGTGATCAAGCGTGCGGTGGGATTGTTTAGCTGTTGGGTCAATTCGACAATTTCGGCGGTGCGACCAAAGAATGGGGTGAGTTGGGCCGGTAGATTGCTGCGTCGAGGCTCGTCAAGCGGCTGTATGTCTGGCTCCACAGGGAGCGTTGGCGTTGCACGCGCAAAATTGACCAGGCTGGCGTGTTGCGTAACCGCTATCTCCAACGTCTGCGCCAACAGTTCCGCCAAATGTTTCGAGGGGCGCAACTCATCGCGCTCCAGCTTGCGGATCGTCGCCACCGAGTAGCCCACCCGTTGCGCCAGCGCCGCTTGCGTCCAATCCAACTGGCGGCGCTGTTGCCGTAGCCAGCCGCCAAAGGTCGTTTCTGTTGCCATTCGTGTCTCCTGTGCTGCCAGTGCGAATCGACGGCGTCCAGAACGGACGGAAGATC
>DAOTTR010000648.1:0-8586 GCA_034437715.1 Caldilineaceae bacterium | reverse complement strand
AATAACCATACTATTCTCCGGTGAATCAGTAGTGAATCAGTAGGACAGTGAGACAGTACAAACACTGTTCTACTGTCCTACTGATTCACTGTCTTACTTACGCCCAAGTGTACTAGTTGCACCAGAAATTCAACCGCATATTGACTAATGACTTCTAGCAATTCATAGCGGGCGCGCCCGCTAAAATCGCCCGTTGCATCAAGGCCAGGTCTGGGATCACTGCGCCGCACTAATGATTTATCGATCAGCGCTGCCAACAACGCGAGCGGCGCGGTGGTCACGGCGCCCGCTGCCACACGCGTGAAGCCGCCCCGAAAGACAGCCAATTGGCGCAAGAGTTGCTGTTCGGCAGGTGAAAGCAAGCGCCATGAATGATTAAAGACAGCCCGCAAACCGCGCTGATGAACAGGCGTATCGGTCTGGCTGTTGTCTAGAAAATCCAGGTGCCGTTGGATTTCGTTGGCAATCTCTTCACAGGTTAACATGCGCAACCAGGCAACTGCCAGTTCTAGCCCTAGTGGCAGCCCTTGCACAAGATGACAAATACGCACAATCGCGGCATTGGTCGTGGCACTCAGCACCAAGTCTGGCAGTACCACACGGGCACGCTGAACGAAGAGTTGCGTCGCGCTGTAGGCATTGAGGATCGCTTCATCGATCACCATCGCATGCACCAACTCGTCGGGCCCCGGTGTGGACAAGCCATCCAAGCTTACCAGTTGTTCGCTGCGTAGGTTAAGCCGCACGCGCGACGTTACCAGCAACTTGAGGCTACGCGTTTTCTCCAGCAGCGCAACCAGGAAGGGTGTGGCGACGATTAGATGCTCAAAATTGTCCAGCACCAGCAGTAAATTTTTGTCAACTAGGGCGTGGATCAGTTGTGTGGCCGGCGCAATATCACCCGCCAGCGGAATTTGCAAACTGTCGGCGATCGAGGCGGCTAAGACATTTTCTAATTCCGGCGAAGCTTCTGATCCATCTAGTACACTTGGGCAGAAATAACCATACTATTCTCCGGTGAATCAGTAGTGAATCAGTAGTGAATCAGTAGGACAGTGAGACAGTACAAACACTGTTCTACTGATTCACTGTCTTACTTACGCCGGGATCTACTAGAGACTTTCTTGAAGACGTCCTTGAGAATATTCAGGATATAGAAGAGTTCGTTGCCGGCCTTTCTTTCGAACAGTTTGCTGCCGATAAGAAGACGGTTAAGGCAACTGTGCGTTCGCTCGAAGTGATCGGCGAGGCTGTTAAAAATGTCCCACAAGATTTGCTCGACGCTCACTCGCAGATTCCCTGGCGTTCGATTGCGCGTATGCGTGACAAGCTCATTCATCACTATTTTGGGGTAGATCTGGACGTTGTTTGGGAGAGCGCAACGAATGGGATCGAATCACTCAAAAGCGCCGTCATCGATATTCTGTCAGGATTAGCAGAGTAACTTAACAATCTGAAAAATTTGGATCTATTCCACTCTCCCCACAAAACCTGCGCTTGCCCTAACCGCTTATTCCACAACCCAAAAAGTGGCCGGCGCAATTGCGCCGGCCACTTTTATGTAACTTTACCGGTTGACTAACGGCAAGTAGATCTTGCCCCCTGCACCCACTATCACCTGCATCGTCAGCGCTTCCTGAACTTCGCCGTTGTACCCAGTAATGACAAGCGGATAGGTGCCGCCGGCCACGCTGCCGTCGACGCTGATCAGCAGATTGCGGGTCGGTGCACTGCTGGTGAGATCCGGGAAGCCCGCGGGCGTATCGACGAAGCGGGCGGTAACCCCAAGTGGCGTGTTGCCCAAATCGGCCGTGAGCCAGACGTTGGGGAAGAAGAGCGCACCGCCCGCATTGAGGGTAACCGGCACGGTGGCGCTCCCACCGACAGCAACCGCGACCGTTGCCTGTTGGCTGGTGAGCGAGAACGCAGCAGAAGCGACGGTGAATTTCACCTCCTGTGACCGAACCGTGCGACCACTCTCCGCATCAACCGCTTCCAGCGTGAGGAAGTAATCGACATCGGGGCGGACATTTTCCAGGCGGGCAAAGCCGACTTCGACCCCGGTGAGGTTGTCATTGGCATCCAGCAACGCCGCCGTGCCCGCGGTGATGACCAGGGTTGGGCTAAGCGGGCTGTTGCCAACGAGGAGGCGATAGCTGTCCACATCGGGATGGCTGTTGACCCGCCATTCGACATCAAGCGCAGTGGCCGCGATATCCAACGTGGGGGTGTCTTCATCGGTCTCTGCCGTGTCGGGCGTTAACTGGGGGGCAGCCGGCGGCGAGAGGGTGAAGACGGCGACACATTCCGAGAACTCGGAGGTGTTGCCGTTGCCGTCATCGCTGGTGGCCGTGGCCGTGACCTGCCGGCCGTCGGGGATTGGCGGGAAGGTGATGCCGAGCAACCCGTTGCCGCCGCTATTGGTGGTCATCGAGCCACTGCCGAGGAAGGTTGCGCCCTCGCCAAAACCGGTCGCATCACACGAGTCGCTAGAGAAAAAGTCGATGCGGAAGGTCGTGTTAGGCGTGCTGGAGAGTACGGCCTCGGTCTCCAACTGGTTGCTGGTGTTGATCAGCGCGCCAGAGAGAATGGGCACGTTCTGCTTGTCGTTGGCACCGCTGTCGCCATCACCGTTGTCATTGGGGGTGACACCATCATTGCCCAGGTCAATGCCTAGCTTGCGGTTGCTGAAGATCTGGTTGCCGAGGAAGCGGTTGTTGCGGCTGGCGTTGTCGACGGCAATGCCATTTTCGTTGTTAAAGGCAATGCGGTTGCCGTCGCCGTTGCCGGTGCCACCAACCGTGTTGCCGCTGGCGCCTTCAAAGAGAACCCCATTGAAGGTATTGGGCAAGCCCGCTGTCCCGGCCGCGTTGAGGCCAATCAAGTTGCCGATCACGCGGTTGTTGCTGCCCGCATCGAGGAGGTGGATCCCTTCGGTGTCGTTGCCGGCAATGACATTGCGATCGGCCGCGGTGTTGCCGCCGACGGTGGTGTTCGTTGTGCCAAAGGCGATGGCAACGCCGACATTCGCATTGCCCCGGTCCTGGCTGCCGTCGCTGTTCGTGCCGACAAAGTTGCCGCGGATAATGTTACCGCTAAACGCATCCTCAATCACAATGCCAAAGAAGTTCGCCGAGACAACATTGCCCGTCAGGCTGCCGAGCCGGCCAATAATATTGTTGTTGCCGTTGATCTTGACGCCATAATTGACGTTGCCGGCGGCCGCATCCTGGTTGTTCAGGCCGATGACATTACAGGCCACGACCACATCATTGGCGTTGATCTCAACTCCATGTCCGCTAAACTTCGTGATGTAGAAGCCGACAATGCGTGAGGTATTCGCCTGAATTTTAAAGCCGGAGACGTTGCTCCCCGCCACCGAACCATCGAGCAGCACACGCGGCTGCGGTGGCATGGTGGCACAAGTGCCACCACTCAGTGCGTTGATCTCGACGGTATCGGTGATCGTCGGCAGGGCCGAGTTGGGGCGGATCGTCTGGACGCCGCTGCCGAGGCTGAAGAGAATCAGATCGACGCCGCTGCGCGCATTGGCGTCGAGGATCGCCTGGCGCAGTGAACCGGCACCGCTGTCATTTGTGTTGGTGACGGTGAAGGTGGCTGCCTGTGCCACCCCGGTTGGCCAGAGCAAGAAGCCAAAGCAGAGCACGAGGGCGCATTGCCAGCAGTGTCGGAGCGCACGCTTTGGCCTGGGCATCATTCGCCAGTGAGTTGGCGGTTGTGTTGTCATCAGTCTAGAGTCCTTTTACTAAATTACGCTGAGAATAATGAAGTTACAGTATTTGAAAGAGCTAGCGCGCGACCAAAGGCAAATAAACCTGCTTGTCGCCAGGGGCGGGGGGCGCCGTTACCTGCAATGTTACTGTGGCGGAGGTAGAATCGACTTTGCCGTCGTTGGCGACGAAGGTAAAGCTATCGGTGCCAGTGAAACCGGGATTGGGGGTGTAGGTTAGCGCCGGCGGGGTGCCAGTGAGGGCGCCATTCGTCGGCGGGGTGATGATGCGATAGGTCAGCGGATCGTTCTCGTTGTCCGTCCCGACGAGGGTGATCGATTGAGCAGTTTCCGCCGGCAGATTGACCGTCTGGGCGTTGGCGACCGGCGGCGTGTTGCTGACGGGGTTGTCGTTATCGTTAATGGTGATCAGCGAGTTGAAGTTGGCGTTGGCGAAGGTGGCGATGCTATCGGCGGGCAGCGCAAGGGCGACGCGAAAGCGCTCATTCTGTTCGACGACGGTGTCATCGATAAGCGCAATCTGAAGGGTGGCTGTACTTTGACCGGCTGGGATGACAAGGCTTTGATTGGCAGCAGAGAGATAGTCGCTGCCGGCTGTGGCAACCTGTGTGAGCGGGATGGAGGAGACGCTTGTGCTGTAAAGCACGGTAATCGGCACATTCACAGTGGGTGAGAGGGCTACCGTCAGTGTGGCGTTGACCGCATTTTCGTTGACCGTAAGCAGGGTTGGACGCAAACTCACCACCGGGCTGTTGTTGGGGCCGTCGTTATCGCTAATGGTGACAACCGAGTTGAATGAACTGATGTTGTCGAAATCGATCGTGGCATTGCTATTGGCGGGCAGGTCAAGGGTGACGCCAAAGCGCTCATTCTGTTCGACGACGCTGTCATTGAGCAGCGGGATCTGAATGGTAGCTGCGCTTTGACCGGCGGGGATCACAACACTTTGGTTCGTGGCAGCCGTGTAATCACTGCCAGGTGTCGCAACCTCGTTAGCGGGGAGGGACGGCACGATTGTGCTGTAAAGCACGGTAATCGGCACATTCACGGTCGGTGAGAGGGCCACCGTCAAGGTGGCGTTGCCTGCAGCTTCGTTGACGGTAAGCTGGAATGGACTCAAACTCACCACGGGTTTGCTGCCGCTGACGGGCACACAGAGCGAGAACTCCGAGGTCTCAAACGTCGTCATGTCCGAGGCGGTGGCGGCGATCTTCATGCCGGCGGGCACGCCCTTGGTCAGCGTGGTGCTGAAGCTGCTGTTGCCGCTACCATCGGTGGTGACAAAGTCAAAGCCGAGAAAGGTTTCGCCCTGGCAAGGATCCGTGCTCTGATTGGCGTAAAATTCGATCAGGTATTCGGTGTTGGCTTGGCTGTTGAGCGTGCCGCTGATGGTGGTGGCACCGCCGCCGGCGACTGCACCACGCAACACAGGAAAGTTTTGCCGACGGTTGGGACCGTCATCGCCGTCGCCTGCGTCATTGGCCGTCACCCCGTCGCCACCCAGATCAATGCCAAGCGGTGCATTGCGATAGATTCGGTTCTCGGCAATAAAATTGTTGATAGCACTAAAAAAGTTGGAGTCACTGATCACGACGCCTGCGTTGAGGTTATACGCGATCAGGTTGCCGGCATTCTTGCCGCCAATCGTATTGTTGCTGGCATCTTGCATCTGGATACCAGCGCCACCATTGCCCAGCGCCACCAGGCCGCTGCTATCGGCACCGATAATATTCCCCTGCACCATGTTGATGTCTGAGTGGCGGAAGAAAAAGATGCCGCCAGTGGTGTTGCCGGAGATCAGATTACGCGCCTGTTCCGTTGCCCCGCCGATCTGATTGAACGACGAATCGCGCGCATTGATGCCAGCGGTGCCATTGGCCAGCGCCACTGTGCCGCTGATGTTGGTGCCAATGTAGTTACCTTGCACCCATGACCCCGTCGCATTATCCCACTCCATGCCCTCGTCAACGTTACCTGCGATCAAATTGCGCATAATTTGCGTACGCGCACTATCGGGTACAAAAATTCCCTCGCCGTTCGGCGCGGCTGACGTGCCGGTCAGATTCGTGCCGATCAGGTTACATTCGATCACCCCGTCGTCAGCCAGTTCCCAGATGATGGCGGATGAGCTAAAGTGACGGATATTTAGTCCGCGCGCCAGGGTATCATTTGCGCTAACAAACAAGCCAAAGACTGACTGGCTATTACCCGTCGGCAAGGCCAGCGTACCGTCGATCGCCACTTTGATCGTCGGCGGCCAGGTGCTGCAACTTGCCCCCGGCTGGGTTAACCCATCGATCACCACTGCGTCCGTGACCTCGGGTAGTTGCGCATCCGGTTGGATGATGGCGGGTGCTGGTAGGTCAAAGTGAATGCGGTCGCGCAGCGCGCCATTCGGGCCAGCGTTGGCGCCCTCGATGGCCGTCTCAAGGGTGCAGTCGTCTCCGGCGCACCCGCTGATGGCATTGTTACTCGACGCCACAATAAAGGTGCGTTGGGCCAGTTGCGTAATCGCATCGGCAGCGAGCGCCTGGTTAAAGATCAGCACTTCGTCGATATGGCCATTGGTCGTATGAATGGCTGGGTCCCAGGGCGCGGCCCCGATGATGACATTGCAACCGCCTTTGCCGCTTTCACACTTGTTGCCGATGGGCGACGCGCCGGCCGGCGTGATCGCCACCGCTACGCCATTGATGTAGCTGATCAGCTGCCCGTCTGTTTGCCAGGTCATGGCAACATGCGTCCAGGTCGTAGCGGGAATATCGCCCCCCTTGGCCTCAAACTTCCGCTCATTGGCGTCATAGACTTCGGCCTTGAGCTGGCCATCCTGAACGCCCAACAGATAGCCGCTGCCATTGGGAAGATTTAACCAAAGCTTGCCCACAATCTTCTGATCAGCGCTTGGGTTCGTCAGATTCACCCAGGCGGCCAGGGTTACTTCGTTGCTCAGGCTATACGCCGGGTTGCTCGTAACCTCAAGATAACTGTTGTTTGCGCCAAATTTGGCCGTGGACTGATTGCGATTGAAGCTTTCCAGCTCGTTCCAGCCGATATTATTGTCGGGTGGGTTAGCTTCGAAGGTGACGCCCCCAGCGCCGGCATTGCTGGCATCAACATCCTCCGTTGCGCTGTTGAGGACGATTCCTTGAAAGAAGGTCTGCATGCGCCAATAGCCAATCGGATCGGGAAGTGTGGGGCGCGCGCTGTTACAGTCGGTTGTGCCGCTGTCGGTAAACGCCTGGCCGGCAATGGGGACGAAGCGCCAATCATAACTGGTGGGGTGCAGGGTCATCTGCAAGACGCCGTGTACGGTGTTGTGGCGCACTTCACTGTTTGGCTCCGGCACGATAAGCATTGTTCCTAATGTGTCGCCGCCGGTACCCACCACAAATTGGCGAATGCCACGGGTCGGGTCAGCTTGCCCGGCAGGGTTCTGGGGCGCAAAACGCTCGTAGTGGCGGTCACCGCCATTGAGTACGACATCCGCCCCGTAGTGGTAGAGCGTCTCCCAAAAAGGTTGTACATCGAGGTTAGTGCCATTTTGCAAGCCAGAGGTGAACAAGGGGCGGTTCCAGTAAGCCAAGGTGCATGTATTGGGGTTGGCGGCCAGATCATCGCGCAGCCAGCGCAACTGTTCTGCTATCATCGCTTCGGTCGTCAACTCGCTGTTGAGGGCGACGATGTGCCAGGCACCGAGGTTATAGGAATAGTAGCCTTTGCAAGCGCTAGTGCAGTTGCTCTCATGGGGAGAGGCAGCCGCGCCAAAATATTCGTAGTAGCCGGCTGCGCCGGGGGCATCATAATCCAGCGCGCCCGCCACAGGTTGCGTGCGGGCAAGATGGCGTCCCCACGCGGCGTCATAACAATCCATGCCGCGGATCGGGTCATCATGGTCGCCCAGCGTAAAGACCGTGCCGGCGATGCCATCCAGCAGGTTGGCGGTGGCGTTGGCAAGATTATTGCCCGTATTGGGCTCGCAATCGGTCATCGCACCGGCGCCAACAAAGACTGGATCCGTTGTTTGGGCGTGTACAGGCCGCGCCCAGAAGGATAGCCAACCCAGTAGGAGCAACAAGAATATCTGCCCGCTACGTCGGCGCACGCCTGGTCGCCACATTAGAGTCATGGATAAACGGTTCATCATTTTATTCCTGTTGTTCCTTACATTCCTTCTGCATCACTGCTTCCAGATAGACACGCGTAGATTCCTCATCGTCAAAGAGTGGCGCATCCTGCCCATTGACTGGTTTCAGCAGAATGCGCCATTCTCCACTAGCCCGATCCCAGCGCAACCGGATCACAAAGGCACGATTGACTTCATGATTAGCGGTAGAAACGGGCGTTGCGTTTGTCCTGCCCATCGCATAGCGGGCGAACGTAGCGACCACATCAAAGCAGGACAACCCCAGTGTAGCGGCTAAACGTAGCGAGAACGTAGCGGAAATACGCCGAATGCGCTAATCTGGAAAATGGTTGTGTTTACTTGTGTTTACCAAAACCAAAATGATTGGGTAGCTGAGAGCGCGGCGGCCAGCCCAACCATGATGCAACCACTCACCACGTCGAGCGTGCGCCAAGCCGCGCGGTGGCGGAAGAGCGGCGCTAAGCGGCTCGCCCCATAGGTCAGGGTGAAAAACCAAAGCGCGGAGGCCATGACGGCCCCGATCCCAAAGAACAGTCGTTCATTAAAGGGATAGCGACTGCTGGTCGTGCCGATCATGAGGATTGTATCGATATAGGCGGCCGGATTGAGGAACGAAAAACTGAGAGTTGCGAGGACGGTTCCTTTCACGCTCAACGCGCCGACTTCCCCCATTACCTGGATCCTGTCACCG
>DAOTTR010000647.1:0-1769 GCA_034437715.1 Caldilineaceae bacterium | reverse complement strand
TCATGACAGGTGACGGCTGGCCACTGGGCATGGGTCAGGACTGCGCCCAGATGTAGTGACAAAGTTGTGGTCAGCCCCGTGCCAACCATTTGCAGGAAAAAGGGCATATTAGCCGTGGCCGATGCTTGCCCGTCCATCATAATCCGCCCCACGCCGCCGCCGATCACAAAGCCGTCGCAATAGCCTTCGCCAATCGCCGTGCGCGCCGGCACATTGCCATAGTGATGGGCCGTCGCGGTGCGAATCTGCGAACGGAGCAGTTTGTTGCCGGGCACATCGTCGCCGCGGATCGGGCCTTCGTAAATTTTGATCTTGGGAAACGCTTCTTCTAGCTCGCGTAAGACGGGCACGGCGTTGGAGACATTGATCAAGAAGTCGTTCCAGTCGGCGTCGATGCAGAAGTAATCGGGCGTAACGGCGCTAATCTGGCGGATGATTTCGTAGACATCAAACCAAGGCCGCGCTTTGATCTTGAGCGATGTATAGCCCAGTTCCACCGCCTTCTGCGCCTCGATCGCATACTTCTCTGGTGCCATATCGTGATCCCAGAAGGAGATCGGGCACCAATCGCGGATCTGGTTGCCAAGCAGGCGGTGGAGCGGCACCCCAGCCAACTTGCCCGCCGCGTCAAAAAGGGCCATCTGCAACCCAGCGCCCAGGCTGTCATCCCACATCAGTTCAAAGGGTGAACGCCCAATCACGCGTGCTTCCAAATCGACTCGGCCCCAAGTATAGTTCTGGATCGTCTCACCATAACCGACAATCCCAGCGTCGGTCTCGACGCGCATGACTTCGACTTCCGACCAGCGATGGATACGGGCGCGCTCCATCTCGCGCTGCACACGGTCGACAAAAGGGTCCACTAAGAGGATGCGCTCGACTTTGGTGATCTTGGCGCTTGCATTACCACGCGACATGTTTCGCTTCCCTTCTTACGTTTGATCTGTTGCTGATGAAATAGAACGAATTTGAATAACTAACCATCACATGTGTACATTGTGCCCCAATTTTTGCGCGATGACAAGGTGCATTTACGCGGCTGGGAAATGCTAAGTGGTACGCGGATAAACGCGGATAAACGCGGATTTTTTGCTTATAATGCTCTTAAATCCGCGTTCATCCGCGTTTATCCGCGTACCCCAATTTTATGCTTGAAATTTTGGTGCGCAGCGGACAGACTGTTTTGTCGGCTTTGACAAGCGAAGATTGACTTGGTATAGTGATCCGCAGCATGGGTCAGAAAATCCCATCTGCACCTCAGTTTTAGAAAGGGCATTTCGTATGTTGCGGGTTGGTATCATCGGCTATGGTGGCCGGGTTTCGCACATGGCCAAGGCCATGCAGGTTTTTGGTATTCCCTATCAAGTGACAGCCGTGGCCGACCCCCAGGCCGACCGCATTCGCGCCGCCGATGATGGGTTTCTGAGTCAGGCGCGCTTCTACGCTTCCGCCGACGAACTGCTGGCCCACGCCGGCGAACTCGATGGTTTGATGATCGGCACACGTTGCCATCTACACACAGAATTGGCGTGCAAGGTTGCGCCGCTTGGCCTGCCGCTCTTTTTGGAAAAACCGGTCTCGATCAGCTTTGCACAAGTGCAACAGTTGCAAGCCGCCTACGCCAATGTCAACACACCAGTTGTCGTCTCCTTTCCCTTGCGCCTGAGTCCAGTGCTACAAAAGGTCAAAGAGATTATTGATTCTGGGCAGATTGGCACCGTAGAGCAGATTGTCGCCTGCAATGATGTGCCCTATGGCACCGTCTATTT
>DAOTTR010000646.1:0-3129 GCA_034437715.1 Caldilineaceae bacterium | reverse complement strand
CGTACAGGATACCCTGAATTTTTGCCAACAAAAAAGGCGGCTTGGACAAGCACGCCTTTTTCGATAGAACGTATGCGGTTGTTATGAATCGATCTGCACACCAGATCGAGCTAGCCAGCCGATACACCCCAAATCAAGCGGTGTACCGGCAGCGGCTTAGCGCTGCACCATTGGCAGATATAGCCAGAAAGAAGATGGTTCTGTCTCCACTTCCACAATTGGCGCGACTGGGACAGCCGCATTGCCGGCTGGCTCATTACTTGGATGAATGATTGGCTGGCTACGCGTCTCTTTGTTGAGAGAGATATAACCTAGCATTGCTTCACTGCTACGACTTTGACTGGTACCGTCTACAGAAACAATCAAGCGGTAGGTAGAACCCTGGTAGCCAAAGACCTCGATCTGGTAACTACCATCTTGCGGGGCTGTAAAGCTAACCGTCTCAGTTGCCAACGCTTCCTGGTTGCTGACCCACGATTGGTTGCCGTCTGGTCGCCACACATAGAGGTCAGCATCGCCAGTCAGGGTTTCCAGCGTCACATTGACGCTTTGCCCAGCAGTGACTGTGCGCCGGTAGATGCGCACCTGCCCAGCCAGCACCCGATCCGACGGCGGGTTATAGTCAATGCGGGTTTTTACCGTCACCTCGGAGATGTTGCCAGCACCATCACTGACCCAAGCCTGGATATAGCGCACACCACCGCGACTCGTCAGCGTCCAGGCAAAGGGATTCTGGAAAGGAATCCACCCTGTGTTCTGCATCGCTACCCACTGCCGTGCAGACGAGTTGAACTCGCGCTCCACTAGGTACATGGATACCACATTGCTGTTTCCTGCGTCGTTGGCCTCGATGGTCACCGCTACCGTAGCGTTATCAGTTTGTGCAGCGCCAGCATTGGCCTGAAGTGAGGTAATCGTCGGTGGTTCACCATCGGCGGCGGGCGGCAGCAGCGTGAAATAACGGCTGGCGGTATTGTTACCCTTGGTCGTTTCTAGTTCAGCACCAACCGGATCGATCACGGCCACTACCTGTACCGCTTCCGGGAAACCAGTCGTGTTCCATTCGACAAAGACCGGCTCCACAACTTGCGGTCCCGGCACCATGGGTGCTGTCGTCACCTGGCCGATAAGGGAGCGCGATCCATCATCAAACTGACGATAGAAAGCTACTACCACCTGACGCGTGCTCTTGCCGCCTTGGCGATGTACATTCAGCCCCAGCAACACCGTGTCACCCTGGCGAATGGTAAGGGGCGTCGTCCACAAATCATCGACACCTGCGGCAAAGTCATCGCCAACTGGATCCAGCACGGAGTAAGCGCCAGCCAATGTAGCAGTATTGCTTGAACTCGGATTGCGCACGATCACATCATAAGTTCCGATAGGCAAGCCCGCGGGCACGACGGCCTGTACCTGGGTACTGTTGACCCGCGTCACTTCGCTTAATACCTGATCGCCCACGGTGACGATGATACCATTTTGCAGATTGAAGCCATAAAGAATAATCTCATTCGGCGTGTCGTTGTACCCTTGATCAGGGGAAAGCCCACCCAAGGCTGGTCCGGTACCGGTCACAGTATAGCCATCTGGCAGAGAGCCGCACTGGCTGTCTGGGTTGCAGACGCGTACGCTATAGACACCGGGCGTCAGCCCGGCAGGCACCTGACCAAGGAGTTGCGTGGCACTGATCCGGCTCACATCGGTCATGGCATTATTGTCAAGAAAGACCTGCGGTATACCAACAAAATTGGCACCACGGATTGTCACGCCCGTCAGTTGATTATCAGGACCATTGTTCGGGTCAATGCTAATCACCACGGGCCCTGGACCGCCAGGAAGCACCGGCGAGGTCGAAGTAGATGTTGGCGTTACCGTCGGTGTAGGCGTGTTTGTCATTGTAACTGTTACTGTTTCGGTCGGTGTCGCGGTTGGCGTATGCGACGGTGACGGTGTAGCAGTCGGTGTGTCAGACGGTGTCGTGGTCGGTATGACTAGCGTAGTGGCCGTCGGTATGACCGTGGCTGTTGGTGCGGTAACTAGGGTAGCTGTCGGAGTACTGGTCGCTGTTGGCGTCATGGTTGGCGTTGCGCTTGGCAGATCGGTGCCAGTGGGTGAGATCGTCGGGGTGGGCGTGAAGGTTGTTATGCTTGTTGGTGTACTCGTCGCGGTGCTTGTCGGCGACTGGGTATTGGTAGGTGTCGAAGTCAAGGTTGGTGTGGCAGTTGGCGTGGGCAATGGTGTGTTGGTTGATGTATTGGTTGGAATCGGCGTAGGGGTCAAGGTTGGTGTGGCAGTTGCCGTGGGCGATGGTGTGTTGATTGATGTATTGGTTGGGGTCGGCGTAGGGGTCAAGGTTGCCGTATGGGTAGGCGTAGGGCCAGTGGCGGTCGAGGTTGGGGTTGGCGGCACGTTGCCAATCGACCCGATCACCTCGCGCGCATACCAGCTCTCGCCAGTCCATTCATCGCCGCTGGTATCATAGGCGAGCACGGTAAAATAAATGTTCGTGTTTGCCGGTAACCCTGCCAAGTTGTAGCTGGTAACATTGCCTACATCAATACTCGACGCACCTTGCGTTGCACCCGTACCAGAATAGGGATAACCACTGTCAATGTCATAGTAGACGCGATAGCCTTCAATGTCGGTTTCGGCATTGGCAGTCCAACTCAGTGTGAAAATCCCATTATTCACCGTGACCTGCAGCCCAGTTGGTGGTGCAGGCGGTGCGCTGGTGTCCGGCGCAGTCAAGGCGTTGCCATAGTTGGTCACAGATTTCGATGAATCATCGAAAAAGTCGTAGATGCCTTCGCCAATCATTGTAGCGTTGGTCGTGCCCCACCAGTTGGTCTGCGCATTCAGGGTGCCAGCAGTCTGGCTGTTGTCGTTGTAGAACTCATACCCTTCATTGCTATGGAGATTGTTATGATGAAAGGGGCAGTTGATAGTGGAAGGGCTAAAGTATACGCCACCCCTGTTGCTTTTGATGTTACCGTTACTATCTGTCAGCGTCTGTCCCACCACCGTGTTATAGATGAAACCGGTTGTGCTGCTACAGTACTCAATATTTGCACCGGCTACGCCATCGGTATTGAGGTTGCGATTAAAAACAATGCTATTGTACGCGACAAG
>DAOTTR010000645.1:0-2423 GCA_034437715.1 Caldilineaceae bacterium | reverse complement strand
ATAATGGTTTTTGTTGCTCACCGGTTCTGCGCCAAATAAGGCGACCAATTCCAGCCACTGTTGGTGAAACAGCTCATGGCTCCACGGACAATCATCGCTCATCGCGTCGTAGTGCATGGCCAGTTCGTGACCAGCGGCTTTGATGCGCGCCATAAGATCAGCAGGGTAGCCGGGCACAATCACACACCATGTCGAGTGAATTCCCGCTTCGGCCACAACATCCAACAACTGCTGCCCCAACACCGGATCATTGGCATCGGTGTCATGAGAGAGGTGAGCCAGCGCGGGCAGATTGCGTGGATAGAGCCAGAGCAGTGGCAAACGCACCTGGGCATTTTCTGCCGCTGCAAAAATTGCCCGCAGCACCAACTCGCGCCAGTGATCGGCAATGGGTTGGAGAAATGCCTGCAATCCAGGCACATCGGGCACCGGTTGGCGATCAAAGATCCAGTCGAGCACCGCGCCATCGCCGGTTTTTAACACATTGTCGCCCACGGGGGCCGAGCCATCGTCCGCCGAAACGCCATCGCGCGTGACACCCACGCCCTGTTGAATGCGCACCACTGTGCCTGGAATGTCGGGTGCAATCAGCAGACAGCACCCTTGGCCGGTGTTTTTCGTAGTGAGCGCCACCCGTTGCGTAGGCCGTTGATGGGCATCCAGCACCGTTGCTAGTACGGTGGCATCGGTTGCGTGTACCGGTAGGCCGTTAAAGAAATGGAGGGGCATGGCAACATGGTCGCTGATACGGCTGGGTGTACTGATTTGTAGATACCCTTCACCCAGCGTATTCGAGCCACCACCGCCAAAGCCGCGATAGATCGCCGCTTCTGCCGCCACGCCAAACAGGTGCTCCAGGCCACACACCCCACCATTGGCGATCCACTGTCCACCCGCCGCGATCCATGTTGCAAGCTGCGTTTGCAATTCGTCCGGCAGGCTGCCTTCGCCCACGGTGACCAGGATCGCGAGTTGGGGCAGCGCTGCCGCTAGTTCCTCGATTGCGCATTGGCTATAGCAGAGTCCTGCATGTTGAAAGATTTCGTGAATATAGGCGGGATAGCTCACTGTGCGCGCCGCGTTGGGGCGGGGTGGGGGGAGAACACAGACCGCCAATGGGGCAAGTGCTTCAGTCTTCACCGGATAGATTCCTTTTGTCGTGGATGGTCTAGATATACTCGAACTAATAACCTTTTAGGAAGAGGTAGCAACCTGCCGCACAAGCGGCTGGCGCTTACCCCTTCCTGCGCACAGGCGGGTGTTACAACGCGTTCAGCGCAACACGGCGATTTTCGTCCATGCTCAGGTCAATCGCCGCGCCGATCTGAATCGCTTCGATCATCGCCGCGTGGGCAACCCCGCCATCACTCTCGCCACGCAAGGTGGGTAGGATGCGCTTCATGCCTTCATGGTAACAGTCGCTAACGTTGAGGTTGACGGCGCACGAGCCGGTTTTGCCCAATGCCATAGCGCGGAAGCCATAGTGGGCATCAACGGTCAGTTCCAGCGTCGCCATGCCGCCATCGCGCCAGGCACAGATTGCCGTCATATTGCCATTGCCATGTTCGTCTACGGCTGGCCCTTCCACTGCCTGCACCCATTCAACACCCGTACCCTGTACTGTCAACATCAGTTCGATGGCATGGATCGCATAAAAGATCACGCCGCCATAGATGTTGCGCCGCGTGGCTGGGCCTGTGTAAACACCGACGCGCACACCGCCCAGCTTTTGTGTTTCTGCCACGTAGGCTAGCGTATCCGCGCTAAAGCGCACGGTCGAGAAGGAGGTAAAGGGCACCTGGGCCTGCTCCACCGCAGCCACAATCGCGCGAGCATCGTTGGGATCAGTCGCCAGCGGTTTGTCTACAAACACTGGGATGCCTGCGGCGATATAGGGCAATACAAGCTCCTTGTGCAAGCCACCATGCCGCGTTACACAAAAGACAGCATCGACTTGGCCGATCATGGCCGCGGGTTGGTCGACAATGGTGGCGATTTTGCCATTTTTTGCCACTTGTTGGGTGCGTTCTGCTTCCTGGCCCCAAATGGCGACCACTTGTGCGCCCGAATCGGGGAGATAGCTGGGATGCTCGCGAAGGTTGAGAATCTCTGAAAAGCGATCGGCGTGACTGTTGTCACTGCCGAGAATGCCGATTTTGAACATGGTGCTCCTTTAGCGTAAGTAGCCACGAAATCCTCGTGGCTCAGTCTGTAATTTTCCATGCAAGCTGACGCGCCATCGCTAGAAATTCCTGGCGCGCTGCCGCGTTGAGACCGTGGGCAAAGCTGCCCGGCCCACCAGTGGTAAAGCGATTGGCTTCAACGACCTCGTAACCGCCTTCGGGCAGTAATTCGTCGGTAGGAATGTAGCCGCAGACATCCTGGCAGTAGCCCCAGGCCATTAGTTTGTCGCTGCCCAACCA
>DAOTTR010000644.1:0-8591 GCA_034437715.1 Caldilineaceae bacterium | reverse complement strand
CAGGGCACCGTCAACGTCAGGATCGCCCAGTTGCGTCGCCGCACCAGGGCATAGAGCCCAAGCGCGGCCAGTACCAACCCCGGCCATAGCAAGTGTAGCCGCCAAAGCAGCCAGGCTTGGGATAGCTGCTGGATGGCCCCGTCGAGGTCGCGAAAACCGACAGAGATCGACTGGCCGGTGATAAAATTCCAAAAAGCGGGCCAGCTGTTTTGATAGAGGGTGAGCGATGTTGATCCCAGCGGTTGATGATACCAGGGTGAAGCGTCTATACCGCTGCGCAGGGGAATGTAGAGATAGAGCAACAGCGGCGTTGCAACAGCCAAAATCGCCCACAGCCAGGTGCTTGCCTTGTCCATCCATAAGCGGCGGGTTTGCCACAGAACCAAGCTCAGACCCGGCAGCAGCAGCAACGTCATCGCATGGTGGGTGAGCGCAAGGCCCACCAGCAAGCCAAGCAGGATGACCAATTGACTACTTGACCCACGGACTGACGCATCTGCTGCGTCAACTTGTTGGCGTAACAATTGGCTGGCAACGGTAAAGATCAGCAGCACAAAGAGCGTGTGCAGCGTGTAGACCTCGGCGATGAGGGTTTGGCTCCAAAAAGTGAAGTTGATCGCAAAAAGTGTTGCCGTAAAGAGTGCGGTCAAGCGCCGCACGGCCAGTGGACTTTGTAGCCACTGCATCATCCATAAGTAGAGCAGCGCGACTGTCGTTGCCCCGATGAGCGCGCTCAACCCATTGAGCGTATAGGCCGGGCCCAGGCCAAAGAGGGCCAGCAGATGTTGCCATGCGCTACCCAGCAGCAGATAGAGGGGATAGCCCGTGGGATGGGCGAGCCCCAGTCGCCACGCGGCCACCTGGAATTCGCCAGCGTCGCCAAAGAGGAGACCTGGGGCCAACGTACGTATGTAGAGGCCAAGCGTGGCGGCACAAAGCAAGAGCGCCAACCGGCGGTCGGTACGGCTATGTGTATTGAAAAAAGATTTGACCATTGTGCCTACTTGATTGATAATTTATCTTCTATGGCAAGAAACTGGAATGGCTCGGCCTTGCTGATTGTGCCGACCTACAACGAAGCGGAAAATATTGAGATCCTGGTGCAGCAGTTGCGGGCGCTACCGGGCGATATTCATGTGCTCATCGTCGATGATAATTCACCCGACGGCACGGGTGATCTGGTCGATGCGCTGGCCCAACGCGACAGCGGTGTCCAGGTGTTACATCGTCCCGGCAAGCTTGGGTTGGGATCGGCCTACAAAGCTGGCTTCAAAACCGGACTGCGCCAGGGCTACACCTTTCTTTGTACCATGGATGCCGATTTCAGCCATGATCCTGCATTATTGCCCCAGTTATTGGCAAAAGCCAGCCTGGGTTATGATTTGGTCATCGGGAGTCGCTACGTGCCTGGGGGCAAGATTGTCGGCTCGACCTCGACGCGCCAGTTTATTAGCTATAGCGCCAACTGGTTGGCCCATCTCTTCTTGGGCGTAACGGCGCGTGATTGTACGGCTGGCTTTCGCTGTTACCGCTATCAGGTGTTGGAGACGATTAACCTGGACGCCATTTTCAGCAGCGGCTACAGCTTTCTGATCGAGATGGCATTTCATTGCCAGCAGGCCGGGTTTCGGATTGGCGAAGTGCCGATTACCTTTGTTAACCGGCGCAAGGGTGTCAGCAAAATCAGCAAGAACGAAATCTATAAAGCATTCTACACTCTCGTACGCCTGCGCACCAGTGCGCTTCCCTGGCAACGGATGGATGATCTCTATCAACGCCGCTGGGGCCGTAAGGTCTAGTATCGATTATTCTGGCCTAATCTTCACCCAATCGACGGCTGCGGCCAGTGAACGTTGATCACGATCGAGGCTGATGCGCAGAAACGCGGTGTCAGGGTTGATTTCCAGCGCGGCACTGCCGACAGGCGCATCCTTGATGCCAACAATGGCAAAATGTTGGCCTTGCAGACGATCCAGTGTTACATCTGCGCCCAACGCGCGGAGTTCGTTCACTGCCGCTTCGGTAAGGTAGGCTGTGGCCGCGCCTTTGCTCACGACTAGAACAAGCTGACCAGCTTCGATTTCTGCCAGATACGCGGTCAGCGCGTCACTTTCGTAGCTGTTGGCTGTCGTATCAAAGCCAATTTTTTCCAGGACTTCTCCCGCTTGATCTAAGACCGTAACGTTTACGCCGTTGCGGCCCGCCGCGCCATCGCTCTGTGCGCCGGTTTCGTCAAAAAGCGCAATATAGCCACCATCGGCAAAGGCGGTGAGATCCACATCGATCGGCAACGCTACACCCGTGCTGCCGATCTGGCGATTGCCGCCCTGGACAACGCGCGGTCGTGCCGTCCATTGCCAGTGCAGATCAATATGGTTCAAGCTGTCGATGAGCGCGCTGCCAGGGACAGACCAAACGACCTCTTGCCAACCCTCGGTGAGTGGATGACTTTCGCCTTGCCACGCGTTGACAGTCGCCTGCACGGTCTGTGGTTGGCTGCCAGGGTAGAGATAGGGCTGCACGCGCAGGCGCAATGTATAGGTCGCCGCGCCATGAATGCCGCGCAGCGGCACAAAGAGACGGCTTTTAACGTCAGTCGCCCAGATCGCGCTGGCATCGTCGCGCATGTCAGTTTCCGGTTCATCCCACCCTTCGCCGCGATAGGGATAAGTGCCCGCTGCACCCAGATCAATTGTGAAGTGATCTGCGCCTGCTGGTTGTATCACGCGATAGGCTTCGATGCCATCGCCTGTCCAGAAGGGCTCTGCTTCTAGAGGCAGGGTTGCCTTGGTAAAATCCCAGGCGGCCTGCCAGTTGTCGGCATAGGGAAAGCGCTGAGGGATCGGCGGATAGAGCAGTACATAGCCCGTATTGTAGAGCAACATCAGCTCGGTGGCTTGGGCCTGGGCGGCTTGGGCCAACGCCGGATCAAGCGGTTCATTCACTTGCACATTGCGCAATGCTTGAAAGAAGGCAATCCGTTTGAAGTAATCCATTTTGAAATCGGGCGACCGGCTAATATTGCCACCCAACATGGGCTTGCCGTGGCCGGTCTGGAAATATTGTAGCTGCGTCCGTTCGGGACCCCAGGTGCCGAAGCTGTTGCGCCAGCCCAGCGGCACTTGCAACACGCTTACCGGGCGCGGGTCAGCGGCGATCTGGTTGTAGACCGCAGGGATGCGTGCATCGGAGAGTGGTGCTGGCAGCGCAAGATGTTCAAAGAGGATCACTGCTGTGAGCAGGGTGGCGACGCTGCCCAGCAGCACCTGCCGTGGTCGGCTTGGATCACTTGCTTGCCTGGCTAATTTGTTGAGTATCCAATGCACGCCATAGCCAACAAGGACAGCGATACCCAACATGAGCAGCACACTGTTGCGATTGGGTGCGCGATTGGCTTTGATGATTGGCAGATAGTGAAGCAACGCAAAAGGCAGAGGGAAAGTGGCCTCGACGCCGTCAAGATCAAAGCGATAGCGGCCATTGATTTGCAGAAAGGGGCCGAGCGTAAAGATGCCAAAGATCAATGCCGTCCAGAGCCAGAGCCGGATCTGCCGACGATAGACAAGGCCGCCGATCACAGCCAGACAGAAACTGACCCAGCCCAGGAAAACGGTGTTGATGTCACGCAAGCCAACTCCATTTTCCGCTAGCGCACGCTCTTGGACACGGCGCAACTCGGCCACCAGATCGCTGCCCCACAGCGGATGCAGCACCGTCGGCGTAAACCAACCCACCAGGTCGGTACTCAACGGAATCGCCTCGCCCCAGCCTTTCAACGAAAAATCATTGGTGAGAAACTGAGTCAGGATGGGTACCAAGACGGGGCCCCAGATGATCGCTGCTACGATCCCGGTAATCGCCAGATTTTGCATGGTGGCTAGGATTGTGCGCCGCGTGAACAAATTGCGCAGATTCACCAGCAGCACAATCAACGTGAAAATTGCCAGAAAGAGCGCCGTGATCATCTCGGCCAGACCGTTAAAGGCAAAGAACAGCCCCGCCAGTGCCGCGGCTTTGCGGCGTGTACGATTGGGCAGCCCATCATCCAGGCTGCGCAGCAACATCAATGCGTAAAAGGGAATCCACTGGGTTGTCACCATGTCATAGTGGCCCAGCGTGGCATAGATGGCGCGATTGCTGGCAAAGGCATAGAGCGCGCCAGCTGTAAAAGCGGCCAGTTGTGCATGGCGCGTACCGCGCTTCTGGAGCAAATAACACACGAGCAGAAACGTGCCATAGCCGCTGAGAATCGTGCTCAACAGCAAGGTAATGTTGCTGGCAAACGGCAGATTGACGGCCAGCATAAGCGGTTGGGCAAAGAGCGCGTGAAAGAAATTGTAGGTATAGAGAATCAGATCGATGCCGAGGGGATACCAGATCAATTCACTGTGTAGCGGACTTTGCAACCCATCTACCAAGCTGTGCTTGAAATACCACACATTCCACAGAAAGGTGGATTCATCAAAGGCCCACTGGGCAACGCCGGGGACATGGGTGGTGAGGTGTGTCAACAGCGGCCAGGTGAGGAGGAGCGTCAATAGTGTATAGAGTGCCAGCACCCAGCGATGAAGGCGCGCACGCTTAGAAGTTGATTGTTCTACCATGGATTATCGATCTGCGTTGATCGCTTCAGCCCTTTGCGCGTGCGCGAGTGTAGGCTGTGCGAAGTTGATTTAGTAAACCGTGCCAATGTAGCATCTTCGGGCCAAAGTGCCAAATTAGCTTGTAATAGTATACGATCAATAAAACTTTGATCGTAGTAAAGACTTTAGTCTTTAGAGATTATTCCGATTTGTTCTTTGGGCGACAAAACAGGGTATGGTGGTTCTGGTAGGTGCGGTTTGTAACCGCACCTACGAATGCATAAAATTAAATCGGAACAAGGTCTTTTATTTGATTTAGGGAAAGACTAAAGTCTTTACTACGTCTTCATTCTTTGAAATTTTGTAACTAGTCAGCAGGGAGCGCCACCATCCTGGTGGCTTCCGTCACTGGCTGCCAGGGATGGTGGCGTTCCCTGCAATAAAAGCCTGTGCCTGAATCGTACGCCAACGTTAAATTGGCGTTGAATGAATTCAACACCTGCGACGGCAAACGTGTTTAAACACGTTTGCTATACTAGTACAGTTGGGCGTAGATACCACGGCAGTTAATCAGGCACGTTACTCGTGTACAGCATGGTAAAAATAGGGTACCTTATTTACGCCGGGATCTACTAGGCTCTGAATGAATTCAGCGCAGCAGGTGATGAAATTTAACGTTGTCGTAATAGTTACAAAATTTTGATGATGATCTACTAAACGCGGCGGCGACGATTCACCGCCAGCGGCGATGGGCCAGATCGATCTGTTGGCGTAATTCGGCGCGTGCCGCTTGTAAATTTTCTTTGGCTTGAAAGTAGGCCGCTTCGGTAAAGCCCAGGTCGCCGTGCTGTAATTGGGCATCCAGCGTTTCGACGACGCGCAACACCTTGCCTTCGATCAGTTCAATCGTTGTGCCATAATAGCGTTCGGGGACGAAATAGAAGAGGATAACCAGAAAGGAGTAGCCGGTGAGGAAACCAGAAGCGAGCAGCCGATCGGCGCGCGACTGAAGCGCAAACCAAATGATGATGCCGAGCAGCCCTCCCAAAACGAGCAATTGCCAACGGGCAATGGGGCGGGCCGGGGCCAGCGTTCGTAGCAATGGGGCAAGCCGATCGTAGCGTTTTAGCTCTTGCAGCCATGTATTGAATTGATGACATTCTGGCAAATAGACGCGGGTTTGATCCAGCTTGGCCAGCTCCAGCGCATAGGTATGACAGCGCTCGGTGAGCCGATAGAAGTCGGCGCGCCCCAGGGGTTTTAGACTGGTTGCGGAAAGGGTTTGCGTCTCTAGGTTGCTCACGAGAATGCTTTATCGGCAATCAATGCAGCGCCAAATAGAATCCCGGTCCAAAGTGACGCATTGAGGGTCGTCAGGTATAACCGGAAGACATCTTCGAGAGAGGGCTGTTCATCGCGCAGGCGACTAGACGGCCCCAGCATCAACGGTAAAACCACCAGTGTCACCAGTGTGCTGAGGGGTAAACGCGCCAAGCTGGCAATCGACAGCAATAACACATAGATCGCCAATGTCAGGAGCGCGCTCAGGTCAAAGGTGCGCAACGGGCCCAGCGCGACCACCAACGTTCGTTTGCGCATCAGCCAATCGCGCCGATAGTGAATCAAGTTATAGTTGCAGAAGACCAAAACTGTCAACAGGCCAAAGGGAATGCTGACCCAAACGGGCAGCCAACTGATGGTACGGCCTTGGCTATAATAGCTGCCCAATAAGGGCAAGCAGCCATAGCCCAGAAAAATCCCCAACTCGCCCAAGCCCCAGCCACGATAGCCATAGCGCACTGGTGCCGCACTATAGGTGTACAGCAGGAGCAGGCTGAGGCCGTAAAAGAAGAGCACGGGCCAGCCAACCAAGAGGACAAGCCCCGCATGACCCATCACACTCAGTAGCAGGAATAAATACCCAAGTAACCTGACCGGCCTGGGCTGGAGCTGACCGGTAGCCAGCAAGTGGTAGGTGGTAGCAAAGAGCGCACCATTAAATTTAACATCATTACTTTGCCGCGCATAGCGATAATCGCGCTGCTCATTCAACAGATTGATGCCCAAAATGGTGCAAAATGTGCTGCCCAATAGCAACGAGATCGTTATTGGATTATGCTGGCCCGTATGCCACCAACCCAACACCGCGCCAGCAATGGTTGGCACAAAAAGCGCCAGCACTGCCCGCAGATGCAACATCCGCAAGCCAAGCTGCCACGAATTGGACGGAGCTTGGTAGAGAAAACGCTGCAACCGTTTCGTGCTGACACTAGGAATGACTTCGCCAGTCTCTATCTGTTGTCCAGGCAAAGGATTGATTGGTTGTGTTGACGCAAAATTGTGTTCCGATATCTGCACAGGTCACCCAAAAATGCTAACGATCTTCACTTAATAATGGGATAGCGCCGAACAAATGGGCGCTGAATTGGCCAACCAGGAAGCTGACCACAGTAAATGTGCCAATTACAAGCAGGCTATACTGAAAGGGGGCAGTGCTGAACGACTAGTAGATCCCGGCGTAAATAAGGTACCCTATTTTTACCATGCTGTACACGAGTAACGTGCCTGATTAACGGCCGTGGTATCTACGCCCAACTGTACTAGCACTGTATAACAGAATAGAAAGAGATGCGTTCCCCAACGTACGCCGCTATTGTATCACTCGTGTAAGCCACTGTCAAGGTTTGTCGCTATACGGGAATCAGCATGAAAACCGGCGTTTGATGAAACAATGATCAGTGTGGCGGGGACGCGCGGGGTGCAGTATGTCAAGCCGGTATGGTCTTCGCTCGTCCCCGGCACACTGCCCAAAAACTGAAATGCACCCTACTTGTAACGGCTGGTTGCGATTTGTGTGCAGCTTGGGTTAGAATCTATTGATACGGGAAGGCTTACCGAGTCAACTGGCGCGCGGCCAATGCACCACCCAAAAAGCCAAAGAGATGACCCAGCCAGGAAACATTGGGTTGCAAGGGCAAGACGCCCCAGATCATGCCGCCATAGAGAAAGCCGGCGAGGATCGCCAGCCCAATTGCGTGGGTGCTGCGTTCAAAATAGCCCCGAAACAAGAGAAAGCCCAGGTAGCCAAAGATCACGCCGCTTAACCCGACATGGATCGTGGCGGGTGCGCCTAGCAGCCAAACCCCCAGGCCGCTCACCACCGCCGAAATCAAGCTGACTAGGACAAATTTGTGTACGCCGCGCAGCATCACAAACCAGCCCAACACCAGGAAGGGCACCGTATTCGCCAACAGATGATCGAAGCCTTTGTGCAGCAAGGGGGCAAACAAAATATTGCGCAGACCAATCGCCGTGCGCGGCTGAATGCCATAAAAATCGAGCGCACCGCGCCAAAAAAGCTGATCGATTGCTTCGCCCAGCCACAACAGCAGAATGATACTGCCGAACACAAGTAGATGCGTCATCAATTCACGGCTGGCGGTATGTAGGCGTCCATTCACCATGGTGTACTCGTGTGGCTGCAAAATGGGTTTGCTAAAGTCAAGTTGACAAATTGGCGTCGATGCGCCATTATCGCATAGAGCAACCAATGCGCACAACCCAATCGACCGGTGGTACATATGTACATAAGTAGTAAAGACTTCAGTCTTTGCTTTTTTCCAAAAAAGGTAACTATTACGACAACGTTAAATTCGTGTTGAATGAATTCAACACCTGCGACGGCAAACGTGTTTAAACACGTTTGCTATATTTGGCTCTGAATTTATTCAGAGCAGCATGTGATGAAATTTAACGTTGTCGTACTATTCACCCCTCCCCAGGTTAGGGCTACCCTTTACCCACATCTTTGGGTACCCGGCACGCCTTGCCTACGGCTACCTTGTGGGTAAAGGTAAGCTAGGTTAGGGAGGGGTGAATAGTACGACAGCGTTAAATTAGGTAAAATGAGAGCATCTGTGGCAAAAGAGCCAGATGGAAATCAAACAAGGTCAAACGGAAATCGAACAATGGGGTCTCTCACTGGAAGCAATTCTAGGGCTGGGAGAG
>DAOTTR010000643.1:0-4832 GCA_034437715.1 Caldilineaceae bacterium | reverse complement strand
GGGTGACGAAATTTCGAAGACATCGCCCGGCGCGACCGTCACCCCGGCGGCAAAGCTCAACGTGGCCGTACCATAATAATGACAGTGGATATCGCCCGGGCGTCGGAAATCGGCATACTTGAAATGGTGATGTTCAATGTTGGCCAAGGTGTGGGTCATGTTGGCCTCGCCCGTGAGAAATTCGCCCGACCACAGCTCTTCACCATTGCGCAGAATGCGCGAGACGCCACGAATATCTGCCGGCGGCTCACCGAGCAACAACTCTGGGCCAAAGGAACTGTTGCGCAGCTTGGAGTGGGCCAGGTAGAGATAATTCTGCTTTTCCAATACATGATCAGAGAATTCGTTGCCCAGGGCAAAGCCCACGCGCAAGACCTCGCCACCGTCGCCGATCACATAGAGACCGACCAATTCGGGTTCTTCGCCGCCATCTAGCGCATAGGGTGGCAAGGTCAATGCTCGCCCCGGTGCCGCCAGCCAACTGCCATCACCTTTGTAGAACCATTCGGGCTGGACGCCAATCTGCCCTGCCGCGGGTTTGCCACTTTCCAACCCCAGCTTGAACATCTTCATGGAATCGGTCAATTCGTCGCGGTTGAGCTTGACGTGCATCGAATCGCGCGCTTGGGCGCTGCCCAGGTGATCCAACCCCGTGCCCGAGAGAATACAGTGGGCCGGATCGGGGTGATCGAGCGGGGGGAGCAAGCGGTTGTCGGTAACCACTTGTTCATAATCAACCGTTTCGTCACTCAACCGTGTTTCCACCGCGGCGATCAGCGTTTGCTGGGCGCGATGGGCGGCAAGCGCCAGGTCGCGCACCGCGTCTGTTCCCTGTAGCACTTGTAACGTCGCCGGGTCGCGCACAACCGCGACCCGGCGTTCGCCGTTGGTCGCGCGGAATTGAACTAACCGCATTGTCTTCTCCTTTGCTCCTGTTAATTTCGCTTGTCACCCTTCTCCGTATATCATAACAAAATTGACGCTTCTTTGCACTTTTATTTTGGATGGTATTTCAATTGATTCAGGTTACCTCCTCCCAGCCTTCTCCAGGTTGCTACCCTTTACCCACAAGTTGACAGTAGGGAAGGCGTGCCGGGGACGGCCCAGCGGGATGACGGCACTCCACTATGTTTTTGGGCCGTCCCCGGCACGCCCTCGCTGGTACCCAAAGATGTGGGTAAAGGGTAGCTGGGTGTGGGAGGGATGAATCGTACGCCAACGTTAAATTCGTGTTGAATGAATTCAACACCTGCGACGGGAAAGGTGTTTAAACACGTTTGCTATCCCAGGCGCTGAATGAATTCAGCGCAGCAGGTGATGAAATTTAACGTTAGCGTAATCGTTACCCTAAATTATTTGAAATAGCACGGGTTTGGGATAGATGAATCATGGGTAAACAACTGACACTTATCTTGGGTGGGGCGCGCAGCGGCAAGAGTGCCTATGCCGAAACATTGGCCGCACAACAGCGTGGCACCGTACTCTATGTTGCCACGGCCCAGGCATGGGATGACGAGATGGCGCTACGGATTGCCAATCATCGAGCGCAGCGACCAGCAAGCTGGGCGACAATTGAAGCGCCGCAAGCGGTGGGGCCCGCCATTGAATTTGCCTTGCAAAGCCATGCCCCCGCCGTAATTTTGCTGGACTGTCTCACCGTGTTGGCGAGCAATATCATTATTGCTCTGCCCGAAACCGTCAATGAAATCGAAGCCACCGCCGCGCTGATGACCGAGATAGATACCCTGCTTGCCGCCTATGCAGCCAGCGACGCCGCCTGGATCATTGTCTCCAACGAAGTGGGCTTGGGCATTGTGCCCGCCTATCCGTTGGGGCGTGTCTATCGCGATGCCTTGGGCCGCGCCAATCAACGGTTGGCCGCAGTGGCAGATACGGTGCTTTTTATGGTCGCTGGCCTGCCGATGACGGTAAAGGGTCGCGCGTAACAATAACGAAGTGGCTGGCACAAAAAAGCTGTTTGCCTAGCGCGTCCGTTTTCTGTATAATCTACCACGTACTGATCCTCCGCATTGTTTTTGCTGTCTTCTGCGACTACTCACACGAACCATGGAACCGACTATCCCCAACGTTTAGCTTGTTCATGATCACGTTTCCTATAAACTGAATTGATAGGTAAAAGGGAGAAGTTTGTATGCAAAGTATAGATCCACGAAACGGGTCGAATCCACTGCTGGAACGCCAGTATCAGTTGTCAAGGCGCGCGTTTCTGCGCACAGTTGCACTGGCAGGCAGTGCGACAGCGGTAGGCGCGCTGCTGCCTGGGTGCGCGGCCCCAGCCGCACCGGATGGCACAACCAGCGCTGATCCTGCCGCGTCCACGAGCGAGCCCAAGGTCGGCGGGGTCTATCGACTCACCGGCGTCGGCGACATTCGTTCGCTCGATCCGCCGGCGGCTGAAAGCAGCGAAGATTGGTGGAGCGCGGGCATGGTACTCTATAACCAGCTCTACTTCTATGACAAGGATGGCAACTTCTATGCCGACTTGGCCGCTGATCTGCCCGCGATCAGTGAGGATGGCTTGGTCTACACGATTCCAATCCGGCAAGGCGTGAAGTTTCACAACGGTCGTGAGCTCGTGGCCGACGATGTGAAGTTCACGCTAGAACGGCAACTTTGGCCCGAAGTCTACAGTTGGGGCAAAAGCTACATGGAAAACATGGTGGGCTATGACGAAGTCATTGACGGCACTAGCCAAGAGCTTGCGGGTACCAAAGTGATCGACGATTACACCCTGGAAGTGACCCTCAAGACCCCCCAGGCTGTCTTCCCGGCACTGCTCTCCATGAGCATGAACGCCATCATTCCCAAGCAAGAGACGCTTGCTGCGGGCGCGGAGTGGGGCTCGACGGTGGTGATTGGCACGGGGCCCTTTAAGTTTGTGGAGTGGGCTGCGGGCGAGCGTGCTGTCTATGAACGCAATGCCGACTATTTTAAGACGCCACCCTACATCGAGCGCATCGAACTTTATCTCAACCTGGAGCCCGCTGTGCAGATGCTACGTTGGGAAAATGGTGAGGTAGAATGGTTAGATAGTATTCCCAGCGCCGAACTGCCGCGCCTGTTGAGCGACGAGGCGTTGAAAGCGCAACTGCGCATGGCCCCTGGATTGGGTACAAATCGCTTGGTCTTTCAACAGGATGTCAAACCCTTTGACGATGTGCGCGTACGGCAGGCAGTCGCCATGGCGATCGATAAAGGGGCGGTCTCGCAGAAACGTAGTGGCCTGTTAACGCCACTCGAAGGGCAATACACACCGCCAATGCTTCAATTTGATGCCGACTTCAAAAGCCAATATCCATTAGATCTGGAAAAGGCCAAAGCGTTGATGGCCGAAGCCGGTTATGCGGACGGCGTTACCGGCATTAAAATGTACATTGGCTCGGACGAAGAGATTGGTCAGATGCTCCAATCGGACTTGGCCAACATTGGGATTGAGGCCGAGTTGCTGGTTGGTCAGTGGAAAGATTGGCGCGATGCCACGCGTGCCGGTGAAGTAGGCCTCTTCATCTATGGCTGGGGTGCTAGTTTCCCCGATGCCTATGACTTCACCTCGGCTTGGTCCACCTGTGCCTCAATTGAAACCGGCTATAATGACGGCAACTATTGCAACCCAAAGATTGACGAGATGGTCGCCACTGTAGAAGCGCTGCCCCTGCAAGATCCCGATCGCATTGCGGCCTATCGCGAGATCCAGGATATCACCATCAACCAAGATGTGGCTTGGGTGGCATTGTGGAGCGGGCAAAACGTTGCGCTTGGGCGCAGCATTGTCCACGACGACTTCATGAGTTCCATCTATGGCTGGCCCTATCTGGAAACTGCGTGGATCGAGGGATAGTGCTACGGATGTGCTGCGTGATCTAGATCACGCAGCACATTGCCACTCAATGCCAACAACCTATGACAACGCTTCCGGTAAACACGAGCCGATTACACCTTGATCCCGCCGCCACACCACCGCGTCAGTCCTGGTGGCTGGATGTGTGGCGGCGCTTTGCGCGCCAGAAAACGCCACTGGTCGCCGGTGTTGTTTTTCTTGCCCTACTTTTTCTGGGCTTATTTGCCCCTGTGCTCGCGCCCTATGATCCAGTGGAACAGTTTCGCAAGGAGGGACTTTCCGCCCTGGGCGAACCAGTGGGCCCCAATGGCCAATTTTGGTTGGGCACCGATGGCCTGGGGCGTGATCTCTTCAGTCGCCTGCTCTATGGCGCGCGCGTCTCGCTAGGAATTGGCTTGGCAGCCAGCGCGATTGCTGTCTTGATCGGGCTGTTGATTGGCGGGATCGCGGGCTTTGTCGGCGGCAAGGTAGACTTTTTCCTCATGCGCTTCGTTGATCTGATCATGAGCATGCCCACCTTTTTTATCATCCTGCTATTGGTTGTGATGCTTAAACCAGGTGTGTGGGTGGTGATTACGGTAATCTCGCTCTTTTCGTGGACCGCGCCGGCGCGCGTCTTTCGCAGCCAGATCCTGGCTGTCAAGCAGCATGACTTTGTGCTGGCGGCCCATTGCCTGGGCGCGCCACAGCGGCGTATTTTCCTGCGCCATGTGCTGCCCCATGTGTTGCCACTGGTGATTGTCTATCTGGCGCTGACCGTGCCCAATACGATCTTTGCCGAAGCTAGCCTCAGCTTTTTGGGGCTGGGTGTACCGCAGCCCACGCCCTCCTGGGGTTCGATGATTCAGGATGGCTTTGCCTACTATCGTGCCGCGCCTTGGATTGCGCTTTTCCCAGGCACAATTATTGCCCTGACGGTGGTCTCGATCAACCTGTTGGGCACGGGGCTGCGCGAGGCCATGGACCCGATGCG
>DAOTTR010000642.1:0-14318 GCA_034437715.1 Caldilineaceae bacterium | reverse complement strand
AGCAGAATGGGCAACATACTTTCGCGCGCCCGAATGGTGGCCGTCAATGCGGCAAAGAGCGTGCCCACACCTACATAACCGATAATACCCAACAGCAGCGCAAGCAGAATCCAGAATTGAAACAAATTGACGTCAAAAATAAATAGTAACATCGGCAGCAAAATTGCCGCCATGATCACCATAAACAGCAGATTCGCCAGAAACTTGCCCAGGTACAACACACTGCGATCGATCGGTGCAAGCAGCAGCGCGGTCAGCGTTTGATGATCGAGTTCGGCACTGAAACTGCGGTTGAGCCCCAAGATGCCGCTAAACAGCAGGACACCCCATAATACGCCGGGCACGACCATGGTGGGGCGCGGCACCCGTAGATCAAAGGCAAGCCCAAAGATGATCACGGCCAGCGCACTAAAGGCCACCATCACCACGATGATCTCTTTGGCGCGCAACTCAATGCGCAGATCTTTGGCCATCATGCGCCAGACGTGTTGCCAATAGCGGCCAAAGCTCCGGCCGGTGCGCATAGTGACTGGCGACAAAGCTAACGCCTGCACAGGATTGAGCCCCGCATCGGGCGAGCTGATTGGTGCACTTGACGCCGCTGGTGGCAGCGAGACACTCATGGCTTACCCCTGGGCACAGCCTGTAAGCCTTGCCATACGTCCTGATCGATCATCGCTGGGGACGCATACTGGGTTATTGTACCACCAGTCAGAATCGCCACCGAATTTGCCCAGTTTGCCGCTCGCTCCAAGTTATGTGTAGAAAATAAAATCGCCCGTCGATTGTCGCTGAGATGGCCGAGCATACTTTGCAGCATGTGTGAGCTTGGTAGATCCAACCCGGTATCCGGCTCATCTAGTAGCAAAATTGGCGGATCGTGGAGAATTGCGCGTGCAATCGCCAAGCGTTGTTGCATACCACGGCTATAGGCGCGTACCAGATCATTGCGGCGCCGCCAGAGATCCACCGCTTGCAACACGGCTTCGATCCGCGCCCCACTGTTTTGTAGATCATACAAACCGGCAAAGAACGTGAGATTTTCCAATCCACTGAGATGTTCATAGAGCAAAGGTGCATGGCTGACCAGACCAACATAGCGGCGCAACTCTGCTCCGGCGTTTTGCATCGAGACACCGCCCAGGGTAATCTCTCCTCGATCCGCCTTCATCAATCCTGCGATAATGCGCAGAAGCGTACTTTTGCCCGCACCATTCGCCCCCAGCAAGGCGACCACTTCGCCTTCCCCAATCGCAAGCTGCACCCCTTTTAAGATCGGTTTGCTGGCATAGCGTTTATGCAGGCCCTGTATATGAATGAGCGGTGGCGTTGGGTTTGTCACAGATATTGAAACGATCTTGATTACAAGCAGAAACCGGGCGCAATTCGCTCTCCCGGTTTCTGCGATAATACCATTCAATCAATCACGAAGCGCTACGAAGCGGGCCAAAGCAACTTATAGATAAAACCCTTAAAATTCATAGATACGCTCTCGTGTATTACCGGGCTTATTTGTATGACTTTTAAATGGTTTGTCCATTAGTGTGTCGCTTCGACATGGATCAATTCTGGCTCTTCTTCATAGCGGCTGGGACATTTGAGCAGCAACGTCTGGGCTTCAAAGGTGCCATCGGGTAGCAGCTCACCTTCGACAATGGCCGAGGCCGCCCGCTGAAAATTATCGGGCCGCGGTCCGTAAAACACAATGGGCAAGGCTTCTCCGCTCGCGTCATGAATCGCAAACTTGAGCGTAATATTCTCTGCGTCCCAATCCTCGCTGCCATCCACGACTTCGCCGTTGACCCGCACCCGCTCGCCCAAGATTTGTGGACGTTCGCCATAGAGTTCGGCAACGGTCATGTAATACGCACCCGTGGTTTGTGTGGCGCGCACAATCTGAAAGCCCAAATAGCCAACGAAAAGCAGCAAAAGCACGCCGCCTATGATAAATTTTTGGTTGTAGCCAGTCGCCCGCTTTTCCGCCAATTGGGCGGGGATCGTCGGGCGATAAACATCTACCTCTTGTGCCATGGTGGTTGATTCCTTTCACGGATCTGCCATCAACAAAACGGTCGAGCTAGACAATCGCCTTCGACTTGCTGGAATGGCATTTGTTGTCAGTAGTTTATTCGGCTGCGGGAGGCGTGTCATCCACTTCCCAACTCTCATCGCTCTGTAAGATCGCCTCGGCTTTGTCGGCCAGGGCGGCGGGCACCAGCACGGCACTTTCGGCCAGTGCACCTGTGGTCAAGCCATAGATTGCGCCCAGCGCTTCGCCCCGAATAATGGCCGGAATGCCTTCGCTTTCCAAGCGCCCCTTAACAATCTGGGCTTCCATCTGGTTGGCAGCCAACCAGACGACCACCGGTTCTTGATCAAGGTCGCCACCGGTGGTTGTATTTGGCGTATTTTCCGCCTGCTCACTCGCTGTCGTGCGGCGTTTGGGGCGGAACCAGCTTGCAAATCCATCAGCAAAAATTGACATCTTCAATGACATCTTCAATGACATCTTCAATCTGTCCATATCAGTATAGCTGATACGTCTACAGGGTCCGAATATCCAAGAAATCGGACTACACAATTGTTTCGAATCTAGATGACTCTAAATAAACGGCAAAAACTGACCATTCGGATTGCGCGGAAAGGGCAGTACATCGACAACGGCCGCCAGCTCGATTGGCCCATAGATGTGTGGAAATCGATGCCCGTCGGCTGCTTCCCAGCGAATTTCGGCTTGCGCCTGGGCTGTCTCCAGGCACAAAATGACAAAATCCCCGCTGATCTGCTGGTAAAATTGATTCGCCACCCAGAGCAGTCGTTCTGGTTCCTGGGTGCAATGCACAAAACCCTCGGTCGCCAACGTTGCTGCGCGGTAAGGTTCTGTGGGCGACTGGGCTTGCCAGACGTGTGCAGGCAGCATGTGATAAATAAGCATAACTCAGGCGCTTGCCACTTCACTGCCGACAAATGGATTCGATTCGCGCTCATCGCCAATGCTGGTCGCTGGGCCATGGCCTGGATGCACCACATAGTCATCGGGCAGGGTGAGCAACTGTTCACGAATGCTGCGCAGCAACAGCGCTCCATCGCCCCCTGGCAGATCAAAGCGGCCAATGCTGCCTTGAAATAATGTGTCGCCCCCAAAGACCTGGCGACCGGCATGATCGACAAAAACAACATGACCGGGCGCATGTCCAGGGGTAAAGCGCACCTCTAGCACCGCCTCGCCAAAGCGAATCGCTTGACCGTGTTCCAGAAATTCATCGGGATCATCAACCGGATCGACCTCGGAATCGAGCCAAAGGCGCACCCGCTCTGGCACATCGCGCAGAATGTTGAGATCGGCGGCATGCAGATAAAACGGCGCTTTGGTGGCAGCCTTAACCGCATTGACCGCCAACACATGATCAAAGTGGGCGTGGGTGTTGATGATCTTTTCGATGGTCAGCCCTTCTTGCTGCACCACACGCAGAATGCCGCGTGCATTGTCGCCTGGATCGATGATCACCCCTTTTAAGGTTTCTTCACAGCCCAAAATATAACAATTTTCTTGGAGTAGGCCAACTGCTAATGCTTTGACAATCATTTTGATTCTTTACTTCACTTTGATTTTCTATATTTTTATTTTACTCGTCATCGGTCACCGTCCAATGGTGCAAGCGTTCTGCAGTACACAACCACGAACGACTCCACTTGCTGATCTCGCGGATCACACAGTCGAGTTCGCGGCCCATTTCTGTGAGGCTATATTCCACGTGGGGTGGAATCGCGCTTATCTGCACCCGCCGAATCATGCCCTCATCTTCCAACATCTTCAGCCGGCTGCTCAAGGTGCTAGGATTGACCCCGCCCAAGGCATCTTGCAGTTCGCAAAAGCGACATGAGCGGCAGTCGAGCAATGTCCGGACAATCTGGAGCGTCCATTTCTGCCCAATAATGCGCGCCGCCACTTCAACGGGACAAAGCTTAGCGTCTACGCGCGTCAACACTTGATTGTTTTGTCCGTAATAGGGTTGATCCAGCCGTGACTCAATAACGCTTTCTGCAACTGCCATTTTCTATTCCTCACTGCGTCTCTTGCATTCTGGTTTATAGACCGCTTTGGCCAACTGCCGTCAGAAAGCATGTCAGACGCGCTATCGACTGACTTTTGTTTATGCTATATCAAACGTAGTACTATGTCAAGCCGAATAAGGCAGGTAAATCGACTACAATCGACAGGCGCGTACCCTATCTAACGATAGGCTTGCCACCACACTGTGCCCGGCAGCGCCTGCAAGCGCAGCGAATCCTCGCCAATCTGGATTTGGGGCACCGGATCACCCCCGGCGTAAAGCAATTCCGCCTTGCTGCGCACAATTTCGCCTGCCTGCCATTGGCCTGTTGGGTAGCCTGTGCCCACCAACGGCAAGGTCAGACTTTGCTCACCCAACGCCAAGGTGAAATGTAGATCAGCAGGCCAATCGGGCGGCAATGGATCGGGTGCCTGCCAGAAAAAGGTGAACTCCACCCGGTCGCCTGCCACCACCGGTGTGGCAGGCGCGTGCCCCATGCCTTGGCGATAGGCGCTATAGCCCACCAGTTGCACCGGCCCCAACGCACGGTTGACAATATGGTCTAGGGGCAGCAATGTCACCGGTAACGGACGCGTTGGCCGGTCTACCATCAACTCACCCAACACAAAATGATCTGTGCCATCTTGCAGCGCGAGCCGTCCATTGGTCGCCGCATCATAGAGCGCGACGATCAAGCGATAGGTGCCGGGTGGGGTGCCGGGGGGAATTAAGACGCCGTGATTATCGACAATCGCCTGGCCCACTGCCCACTGATCGGTGGGCTGCGAACCGCCGACCGGCTCGCTGTCACGCTGGGCTATCACCTGATTTTGCTGATCAAGTACCTGTACCGTCACCTTGTAGCGCTGCGCTAGGGTGGTCAAGGCTTGCCAATGCAGACCAATCAACGCAACATGACCTGCCGCCACGCGCTGGGGCAGGCTTGGCTGACAAATTTGGTCGAGACGGATCGCTGCGCCAAAGCTCGCGGTCGGCACAGTGGGCGTACAACCCAAATCGCCGGGCAACGAATAGCTGACAAAGCGCAGATTGCCTTGCCAACGCTCCAGCCCTTTGAATGCATGTTGATCCAGCCAGCGCTCCACGATGCTGTTTGGATCGGCTTCATCAGTCGCCCAGAAAAGCGCATAAATGGATGCGTGATCTGTCACGGCGGCTTGCAAGGTCTGCACGGTGGCTGCGCCATCGGGCGGGCGCTGCTGTGGCAGGGCTAGCATGGGCAACCCTGGGTCATAATAGCGCCAGACCTCTTGTTGACCGGGCGCGTCAAGAATCACCAGCGTTTGCTCCCGCTCCGCGACTGTCTCTAGATATTGAGCAATGCCTGCATAATTGTCGCGCACCGTGGGCGAGGTGTAATAGGTGGGCAGCGTCAAGGCTGCCAGGGCCAGCGCGCCGCCGGTCAACAGGGGTGTTGTATAGCGCGGGTAAGGCAAGTGACAGATCCCAATTGCCGCCAGTAGACACCACGCCGGTGACGCGGTCAGGAGAAATTTCAGGAATGCGTCGCTAAAGAGCCCCAGGCCAAACATCAACAGGATCGGGGCCAAGCACCAGAGCGCCACCGGCCACAATTGGGCGCGCCGCCACTGGCTGAACAAGCCAATCATGGGCAAGAGTGCTGCGGCAAGCAGCCAAGGCCACTGGACAGGTGGTAGATCACGCAGGGGGCCAAAGAGCAGGGTATGCAGCGTGAGCATGACGCCTGTGGATGGATTGATGACCGCGCCGCCTTTGGGCCAGTGCAGCACACGATCAACCGCAATCGGCAACCAGGGTAGAAAAACTAACAAAATGAGGAGGTTGAGGCCAACAAAGCGCAAAAGGATGGCACGCCATGCGCGCCTATCCGGCGATAAACCCCATGTATAACAGAGAAAGCCCAGCCCCGCCGCCCCCCAAATGAGCGGAAAAGAGTAATGCGTCCATAGGCCAGCAATCCCACAGAGCAGATAGCCCAGCATTGCCAGCCAAGATACCGCGGTTGGCCGCTTGAGCAAGCCATAGAGTGCCCAGAACAGCCCGGCACTTTCCAGCGCCAGCAATACATACATGCGCGCTTCTTGGCTATAATAAATTTGGAAAGGATTGACCGCTGCCAACAGCGCGGCCAATAGTGCCACATGGCCTGTTTTTGCGCCAAGTTTGGCTTCGCCTTCCAGCGCGCGTCCAAGTTGATAGATCATATAGACCAGCAGAATACCAGCCAGGGCCGAAAAGCTGCGCATACCCCACGCACTCGTGCCCACTGCCATGCTCCAGAGCTTGAGCAGCCAGTAATAACCGGGTGGATGAATATCAGCGGCGACATCGCGCCCGATTTGGGCAAAAGAGCGGCCGAGCAATGCCCAGGTATTGCCTTCGTCGCTCCATAAACTGGAATTGTCCAGGTGGTAGAAGCGCAGCCACGTGGCCAATGACAGAATTATCAGCAGCAGCCAGCGCGCGCGCTGCGTGCTCATGGTGGTGCTGTTCCCGTCTGCCGGTACGTTTTCATGGCGTCGTAGACGGGCAACGGCGTAAAGTCGGGCAGGAGCAGGCGGAAATAGGCTTCTGGGCGGCGGGCCTGTTCCCAATCATCGGTGGCACGTTTGAGATACCAGGTGCTGGCGACGCCGATCCAGGGCCATTCCTGTTGGATACGCGCATAGGCCAGTGGCAGGTAGCGCGCCTGCTGTGCCGCGCTCACTTGGCCATAAGCCGGATTGACGCCGGCTGGCGCGGCATTCCAGTTCATCTCGGCAAGCCAAATTGGTTTGTGGGCGTCGCCATTTTTTACCATTAGATCACGCACGAATTGATGATGGGCAATGTTCAACACCCGCGGGTGCATGCGCCGATCGGTGGGGCCGCTCCACAAACCATAGCCCTGCATGGCGACAACATCAAAATAGGGCGCGGCCCCCGCGTCATACATGCGCTGGAGAAAGAGCAGATCGCTCAAATTATTGGCACCGGCTGTGGCATTGGGCGATAACTCGATGGTTGCGGCCAGCGCACCGGCAATGATTACGGCATTCGGGTCGGCGGCGCGTGCCGCCATTGCCCCGGCTTTGAGCATAGCCGTATACGCTTCTGGATTGATCGCATAGGTGCCCCATTCGGGATAGATATTCGGTTCATTCCAGAGCTGATAGTAGCGAATGCGCCCCTGGTAACGCGCCACCACTGCGCCCACAAAATCGGCAAAGTCGGCAAAATTGTCGGGCGGCGCATAGGTGCCTACGGTGTCGGTCAGGGCGCGTGTCCAGGTGGGTGGATTGCTAATGCGCACGATCAATTCCATCTCATATTGCTCGGCCAGCGCTACCATGTGATCATATTTGTCCCACGCCGAGCGATAGGGCTGGTGGCGACGATCTTCAAAGTCGCCTTTGCCGTGAATTTCAATATCTTCCCAGGTGAATTCCTGGCGCAACCAATGAAAGCCAGCGGCGGCGGCCATCTGTACGGCTTGCTCGCGCTTGGCTGGTTCCACCTCTTGTTCCAGAAATACATTGACGCCAAACGGATTCAGATCGCGGTGCTGGATCGCTACGGTTGGTGCAAGGTCAAGTTGGGGGCGCAGCCATGCCGCGGCTAGATCGCTCATGCCTTTGAGTTGGGCAGGCAGGGCTTCTTCGCCCGTCTGTTGCCACAGCCATGTGCGCGTTTGGGGCAGTTGCACTAGCAAAAAAATCAGCCCACCCAAAATGAGCAGGCCGAGCCAGAGGAGCATCGTTTGGCGAAGGGCAATACGGATAGGATTCATAGATCTGCCATGTGTTGATGGAGCGAGCTGTCAACGGTCAAGATTTCGCCGACAAACCATTGGTAGACTGTTGTCGAAGTATGGATAAAGTAGGCTGCGCTTGTAGGTCACGTTTGTAACGTGACAGGCTCGTTCAATGCAACCATCCGGTTTGCAACCGGACGAGCATCGTCGCGCAAGGCTTTTCTAGAGCGGTGTTGCGACCTTGGGCAGATTGTTACGTTTGTAACGTGACCTACCGTAAACCGTCAAAATTTGCTGCCGAACGCTGCACTAGCGACTATCAAAATCGACAACCGCTTGGTTACAGCCTTCGCCGGGGCCGGTGCTGGTCCAGTTGCCGATTTCCGAGATGCGATTGCCCGTATCGTCGACAACCCAGACATACCAAGTGCCAGCGCGTGGGCCACTGGCGCTAATAATATGGCTATAATAACCCGTGCGCCACCCTGGATACCCCTCATGTGGGCCAGAGATAGCTGGTGCGGTAATCGGTGCGGCATCGGCGGCATAGCTAAAGACCACCTTATAGCCATTGGTTGGTTGGCCGCCAATATAGGTTGTGCCCTCGAACCAGTTGCCAGCTGGCTGGCGATCGCACTTGCTGGTTACCACAATGTTAAACTTGTAGCTCGATTTGGCAGGCACAGGGGTCGCTTGGGGCGCCGGGGGCTGCGTGGCGGCTGGCGGCTGGGTGGGCTGCGGAACGGGCGTGGCCGTTGGTGGTGGCGGCGCGGGAATATTTTGGGCAACCGGCACGGCATCGGTATTTTGCGCGCTGACCAACTGCCCAAAGAGCCAGCCGTCGCGGCCATTATAGTCAACTTGCCACCATGCGCCCGTGGGATCTTTACCCTTGATCGTAAAGCTTTCCCCAGGCTGGGACGCGCCGATAATTTGATAGTTCGTGCCAGGACCACCGCGCACATTGATCGCTTGGCTCACCGTTGCCTGGGCAGCCTGTGGGGTAGGTGTGGCAACTGCTTCGGCAGGGGTAGCGGTCGGCGCAGGCGCTTCGGCATCAGCCGGTTCTGGTGTGACCACTTCGGCGACCGGCGCATTTGTCTCGGTTGTCGCTTCGACTACGGGCGGCGGGGCCTCCACTGCGCCTGCCACCGTCGCTGTAAAGGTGGGCATCGGTGTGCGGGTGGGTGCCAGGGGCGCGGCTTCTTGTTGGGTGGCTGGGCAACCGGCGATCAGCGACATGGCGATCAAGAGACCGCTCACCCTGTGCCAACCAGAAAATCGTTGCAAATGCTTCATTGCTTCTTGTACCTCTCGTCGTCTATACAGGCTAGAAAACCTAAATTCCTATGTTGCCTCATCTGTCAACCCCAGGGAATCAACCGCGTGCGGTCACTTTCCCTACGTTGCACAGACCGGGTAGCTCTATTTTCTAGACGAGCTTAGTTTACTCGGTGTTCCGAAAGTTGCCAAACTTGTCGAGTGGCAAGTGGCAGGTCATTTACTCGCTACTTGTCACTTGCCACTTTTAATAATTATCCTTACGACCACTCTTTGGCGCGTTCTTGGCCGCAGATGGGCGACCCGTAGACTGGGGGCGATTGTTGCGATATTCGGGCGCAATAATCTGCCAAAACTGGCAGCGGCTGGTATCAAAGAGCCGTGTGCGCAGCCAGGGTTCCATGCGTTGCGGTTCGGAGCTAGTGGTGATCACAGTGGCTAACAAAGCGCTGTAGCGATAATTGAGCAACTGAAACAGTTTCTCACGGGCCCAGGGTGTGGCGCTTTCGGTGCCCAGATCATCCAGCACCAGCAGCGGAATCTTTTTGATCTCATCAAAGCGTCGATCATACGATGTACTGGCCGTGGGGCTAAAGGCCGCGCGCAGATGGTCCAATAGATCGGGCACGACAATAAACATCACATCATATTGACCGTGGGCTAATTGATAGTTGGCAATCGCCGCCGCCAGATGAGTCTTGCCACAGCCATTAACGCCCGATAGCACCAGCCAACCAACCGGGTGATCGGCAAAGGTGCCACAAGCATCATAGACGCGTTGCAGGTTCATCTGCTCTTCACCGGCCAGGTTGCTGCGGCGCACCTGAAAGCTGTCAAAGGTTTGGTCGTGATGCAGCGCCAATGAACTCAGATCACTCTGCGCCGGGTTGCCGCCAGAGCGAAAGTCCGAGGCAATGATGGCAAAATGGTTGACCAAGCTGACATCCAAAAAGCGACTGCGCAGGCGCGGTTCCAGATCCTCCAAGCGCTGATTCGTCGTGACCACTGTCGCCAAATGGGCATTGTAGCGATGGTTGAGCAGTTGAAAAAGTTTTTCCTGGGCCCAAGGTGTGCTGCTCTGTGCGCCCAGATCATCCAAGATCAGCAGTGGTGTGGTGCGTAGTTGCTCAAAGAGATCATCGTAGCGCACCTCACTTTGCGGGTTAAAGGCCGCGCGCAGATGATCGAGCAGATCGGGCACCACCATAAAGAGCACGGGTTCATTCATCGCCAGCCGCGCATTGGCAATCGCCGCTGCCAAATGGGTCTTGCCGCAGCCATAGGTGCCCGTCAACAGCAGCCACCCGTCCTGATCTTGGGCATAGCGCACACAAGTTTCATAGGCGCGGCGTAGATTGTGCGCTTTGTCGGGCGAGAGATGGGTCGGCTCGGCAATAAAATTGTCAAAGGTCAGCCGGTCCAGCATCTCGATGGTGCCGATGTTTTTGAGGGCGCGTAAGCGCCGCTCCAAGCGTGCATGTTCGCGACATTTGCAGGTCACTGCCTTGCCAAAGTCGGGATGGCCGAGCGGCAGATCGGGCATAAAGTAACCGACCCCGCCGCAGATCGGGCAGACCGGCTCTGCGCCCGCCGGGGCCGCGGCCTTGCTGGGGCGCTTTTTGTTATTGGCATCGTCGGTGCGTCCAGCGTTCGGGGTATTCATGATGGCTTGTCCCCTTGGGCGTTCAATGCGCTCCACCCCATTAGCGGAGGATGACATCGGCGAATTCATCGGGAAGGTCGCGGCGGCGCGTTGCTGTTCGAGAATCTCGGCCAACGTTTTCATCTTGTGTGTCATTTTTCCCTTCGGTTTCCCACCGTTTTAAGATGGCCTGAATATAGCGGAGCGAGCGCTTGTTGCCACCAACCGCAATGTCAAAGGCCTCTTCGATCCACGTGGGGGGATAGCTCTTTTCCAGATCGCGCAACTGCTCGGCGATCAACGGTGTCATTAAGCCAACATTTTGTTCATAGAGGACAAAGACGTTGGGCCGCTCAATGCGCAGGCGCGCCTCGGCGGGGATGGCCGATTGCAATTCTTCGAGTTTGCCCTGGCGCACAAGGGCAATGGTCTGGCGTCCCTTGGCTGTATTCATAAAATACCAATCTTCTGTCTGGATTGTCTGATCGGACGCCGTGCTTTCGATCTCTAGACGCAATAACGTATTGCGCGTGACGGCGCGTTCCAGCGCTTTTTCCAAGACAGCCAGCGGCGTGTGCAATTCGTTATCCAACGCCAGGCTACGCAAGAGAATGTCATCTTGGCGCAGGTCTTGGCCGCGCAAATAGCGAAACTCGCTGCTCTGTTCATTGAGAAGCCAAAAGCAATGCAAGGTCAGCTTGAGCTCGGCCAAATCATCAATTTGTGGCAGCAAATCTGTAAAAAAGAGATCCGGAACGATCACCGCTTTCATCTTTACATCGGCAAAGCCAACAAACCCCATTGCTTTCATACACGCCACCTATCTTACAGCTACACGCTGGTCTACCGAGCAAGCATCGCGCCACTTACACCGCCGACTTCCTGCGCGCTTCTGGATACGACTAGATTCTACGGAAACTACTGTAATCTAATATTCTAGATCGGTTCGTTGAATTTCCAAATCGCGGAACTGGGTCAATTCTTTGCGGAAATAGAGGCTGACCGTTCCCGTCGCGCCGTGGCGATGCTTGGTGATCAAAATATCCGCAATATTTTGCCGATCCGTGTCTTCGATATAGTAATCTTCGCGATAAATAAAGAGCACAACGTCGGCGTCTTGTTCAATGCTGTTATGCACAACAATGTCATTGGCTACAAAATTATGATTGCCAGGCACTGTTAGATCGTAGACTGGTTCGACCCCATCTGGTTCGATACACAGAATTGGATCCCAATAGACATCGCTTTCAGCCAGTAACTTTAGTTCTTCACTTCGTACTGCATCGGCAACACGCAACGCCCGCGCTCTGCTGATATTTTGTTTAAAGAGTGTCATACCAGCGTATGCCATGCCTAGGCGTTCATGGAGTAGACGATGGCTGATCTGAGTTTGCTGCATTTTGGGCTTGACGAGCATTTGCCATACCGTGCTTGGAATAATATCACGATTTGTGTTGTGTGCGCGCCCAAGATTGTGTGCAACTATCTCGGCCATGGCTTGTGATTTATATGCCCCGACGGTGCCAAGATATTGGATAAATTTTGTGATGTCTTCTTTGCCTGTGATTGTCACATGGAATTGATCGCGCCCTTTTGTCCCCTGAGAGATTCGCCTGAGCGTACTACTAATACCAAGTCGTACTAAAAGCGTCTGTACATCCCTCGCAAGGCGTTGACTGCTTGATGCATAATAGGCGATTGGGCGAAGACGCGTGCCTTTGACCAGGGTAATGCTACCATCGGTTGCCCACAAATGGCGGAGAAAGATCGCTATTGACGTTGTGGGCTGCTGAAAGACTTTTTCGGGCACAAATTTTTCGTAGGAGCGCAAGCCCCACACGCCAAGTTCATCTAGCCATTCCGCAACTGCACTGCGCACGCCATGTGTATGGTGGCGCGTCGAGGTGAGATAGACTTGATACCACTGGCGTTCCTGTTGAATACGTGGGGCAACCTCAGCGCCAAAGACCTGTGTGGCAGACTCAGCAACAATAGCGGCCAGATCAGATTCGCGTGTCGTATATTGGATGGCATGTTTGGGCAGGGTGCAACCATCACCAATCAAATGCCCCAGCAAGGCAAGCTCTGCTGCGGTCATTGTGGCTGGCCCGTTACTGGTAAGCTCGCGCGGGAGGGCAATTTGTTCATCGATCTGCAATTCATCTAACCGCTTCCAGCCATGTAGGGTACGGAATTGATGATTGGCGGTTGCACGAATGGTACGCCCCAACTTGGTAGTTAGTTTATAAACCTGTTTGGTGCCCGTACAAAATGCATGGCTGACCAGCGACTTTTCTAATTTCCAGGTGTTCGTGTTGAGACTGAATACCTCAAAGCCACTTTGACCGGCTAAGCTGGCAATGGGTTTGCGCTGCCCATCCGTAAGCGTAACGAGCGTGTCGCCTGTAAGACAACCGCTCTCTCTCAGATCCGACAGCATGGGGCGTTTGTCGGCGCGGCTTTCCACGGCGCGACTGAGCTGGCTGAGCGCGATGACGGGAATGTTGAGTTCACGCGCTAGCGTCTTGAGCGAGCGGCTGATGTAGCTGATCTCCTGTTGGCGATTTTCGTTGCGCCCATTGCCACCCCCCTGGCCGGTCATCAACTGCATATAGTCGATGATAATCAGATCCAATCCATCTTCGGCATAGAGGCGGCGCGCCTTGGTGCGGATGTCGGTGACGCTGGCCGCGGGGGTGTCATCAATGAAGATTTTGGTGCTGGCCAACATATTGGCCGCTTCCAGCACAATCGGCCATTCTTCTTCGTGGATCGTGCCCAGGCGCAGGCGATGGCTATCGATCCCGGTTTCCATGGCCAACAGGCGTTGCACCAACTGGTCGTTGCTCATTTCCAGGCTAAAAAAGGCCACACGCGTTTCATGGCGCTTGGCGGCGTTTTGGGCAATGCTAAGACAGAGCGACGTTTTGCCCATGCCGGGGCGGGCCGCCAAAATAATCAAGTCGCTTTTCTGTAACCCGCCCAACATGCGGTCGAGCATGGTAAAGCCAGTGGGCACACCCATCAACACATCTTGGTTGCGCGACAGAAAATCGATGCGGTCCACGACGCGTGTCATAATCGCGCCGATGGGTGTCAGATCACGGTGAATGCGGCTTTCGCTGATGCCAAAAATGATCTGCTCGGCACGGTCAACCACCTCATCGACTTCCTGGCTTTCATCGTAGGCCAGGGCCGCGATTTTCCCCGCCGCCGTAATCAACCGGCGTAACACCGCTGTGCGCTCCACAATGCGTGCATAGTGATCCACATAGAGCGCGGTGGGCGTGCTGGCGATCAGATCGGTCAGATAGGCTGGCCCGCCAATTTCTTCCAAGCGTTCGCGCCGTTCCAGCTCGTCGACAATCGTGACAAAATCGAGCGGCTCGCGCCGTTCATTCAAGGAGCGCATGGCTTCATAGAGCCACGCATGGCGTTCGCGGAAGAAATCTTCAGGGCGCAGATAATTGGCGACTTTGATAATCGCGTCCGGGTCGATCATCAATGAGCCGAGGACCGCGCGCTCCGCTTCAATATTGGCCGGGATGGCTCGATCTGGGCGTTCGATTTCACTCATAATTTGTTACGTGTGTCCAACTGTACT
>DAOTTR010000641.1:0-4516 GCA_034437715.1 Caldilineaceae bacterium | reverse complement strand
TCCTGGCTCGCCCAGTGGATGGCCCAGCGGCCAGCGGACAAACAGAGCCCGCGGGACGCCCACCGATTCGGTCAACTCTTTGGTCAGCGAAATGCTCACTGTCGCAATGCCAGCGGCTTCCAACGTACGTGCGATCAGCCCCACGGACCGATTGCAAAGTCCTCAAGCGGGTGTGAGGAAAGCGACATCGACCCTGTCGGCGCGCAATTTTTTGGCTACCTCCGGCGCGCTGTGCTCTATCAAATGGGGCAACTGCGCACCCTCGATATGGCCCATAAAGCCAATATGGCGCGGGGCAAGCGCACCAATCACGCCCTTAGTTACCAGATCGCGAAAGTGGGTCAGCGGGAAAATCACATTGAGATCGGCATCGGCATCGGTGTGATCATAATAGTGATGGGTAATCGTGATCTGGTCTAGCGCCACGTTACCGGGCAACTCGCGATAGCTGGCGTCGCCATCGGGGTTGTCCATATCAAAGGGCAGTTGTTGGGGCAGATGAATGCCGCCAGTCGTTATCAAGGCTACACTACAGTGCGATAACGGTTTCTGCAGGCGCGCAAAAGGAATATTGCCCGCCAAATCGACCAGTGTACTCGTCTGTTTGGCCGAACGTTTGGCCCACAGTTGTGCCACTGCGGGCAGTGCAAAGAGCCGATTCATCATTCTTTGGTAGGCCGAACGTTTTTCAGGCATAAGCAAATCTCTGGTATGACGCTGGTGTGACGATGTATGAAGATAGTATGACGATAGTATGACGGCGGCGAATAGGGAGCCAATCATAAACTTGTCATCATCTCTATTGTACAAGAGGATAGGGCTGTGCCCAAATTGATAAAATCAGCTAATCGGGGGTGTGGTATAATGTGCAGAGTCAATTGGTTCTTTGACTTCGGCGAGTTCAGTCGAGTCATCATTGGTCATTAGCGTTGTTGCCGAATCAGCAGACTGTAGCCATGGCTAGCATTTCGGGATAGCAACAGCAGAGGGTACAAGCTAGTAAATCGGTCTGTTGCTATCCCGGAATGCGGCTGAATGCGATGTAGGAACAACTCTATTGATGATTCGTGATTGTACCAATGACGCGGGGCAATCAAAGGAGGTCTGGCATGTTTCATGCGGCGATTTACGAGAATTCGCAACCAGCGGGCATTGGGGTGCTCGAAATAGTCAGTGAAGAAAGCGCGCAGGGTACACCGGGGCCGATGCGCGGATTTGTCCCCTTGCAGCGCAGTGAGTTGCGTGGCGAGATTGTCGGGCCGTTCGCCACCCTACAGTTACGCCAGATTTTTGGCTATACCAGGGCCGACTCTCCCCAAACAGTCGAAGCTCTGTACCGCTTTCCCTTGCCGGGCGACGCAGCAGTTACCCAGGTTACGGTACATTTTGGCGAAGTTGCGATTGTGGCGACATTGCAAATGCGCGCAGCAGCAGAGGCAGAATATGCGGAAGCCAAAGCAGCAGGCCGCCAAGCGGCGCTAGCCACGCGCGAAGCAGCCGATGTCTTCACCTTACAGCTAGCTGGCCTCCAGCCGGATCAAGCGATTACTGTGGAAACTGATTATATTCAACTGGCACGTAGCGAAGGCACAAAGTGGAGTCTGCGCGTCCCGCTCACCACTGCACCACGCTATACACGCGGCGATGAACGTGGCACGCGCCCAGCCGCCGGACAGCCACTGGCTCTGATGCGTGATCCAGGGCATCGGTTCGCGCTCGATCTGCAAATGCGCAAAGCAAGCGCGATCAGCAGCCCCACCCATGCAGTAGCCATCACAGAAACCAACGGCGACAGCCAAGTTGTGTTACAGGGTGGCGCAACGATCCCCGATCGCGATTTTGTGCTGCACTGGGCAGGCCCACAAGCCCAGGAAACCCCACACCTTGCGCTCACCAGCCAGCCAGCCGCGGATGGACAGCGCTATTTTTTGGCCCAAGTGGCCCCGCCCAGCCAAGCCTCCCAACCACCGTTGCCGCGCGAAGTTATTCTCTTGGTCGATCATTCAGGCTCGATGAGTGGTCCCAAGTGGGCCGCCGCTGATTGGGCCGTCGAGCGCTTTCTGGGCGATTTACAGGAAATTGACTCTTTTGCACTGGGCGTTTTTCACAATAATACCCATTGGTTTGCGCCCCAATTGCAAGGGGCAACCTCGCAGACCGTGACCAACGCCATCCATTGGCTCAAGCAAAACACAGACAGTGGCGGCACCGAGTTGGGTGTGGCGCTGGAGCAAGCTCTGCGCATGGCGCGCATCCCTGGCGAAGCAGCGCGCCATGTTCTGATCCTAACCGACGCCGCCGTCACCGATGGCGACCGCATTTTACGCCTGGCCGATCAGGAGCAAGCAGTCAACCCCAAACGCCGGATCAATGTCATCTGCATCGATGCCGCACCCAACGCATTTCTGGCCCAAGAATTGGCCGAGCGCGGGGGTGGGGTTGCCAAATTTTTGACCAGCGATCCGCAACAACAGGATATTACCACTGCGCTAGATGAAGTGCTGGCCGCGTGGGTAGCGCCAATCGCCGTCAATCTTCAACTCGTCATTCACGATCGGCGCGCCGAGCTCGGCGATCAACACGCACTGCGCAAACGCACAGAGGGGACGACCATTGTCGATCTGGGTGACCTCATGGCTGGCCAGCCACGGTGGATGATTGGGCGGCTACCCCAAACTAGCGCAGAATCCGTGCAAGTTGATCTGCGCCTGGCCGATGATAGCCTGGTTGCGCAAAGCCAAATCACGCTTCCGCCACAGGCAGCGTCAACCAATCTACGTGCGCTCTTTGGGGCGCGCCGCGTCAATGGGCTGGAATATTTGGTGAATGCAGGTCTGCCGCCCGAACAAGTTGCAGTACAGCTCACACGGCTGGGCTACGATCCGGCGCTGGTATTGGGTGATCACGCGCCACAAACGCCGCCTATCTATGCCGAGAATGCGCGCCAACAACTGCTGCCCGCGTTGCGTCGGTTGTTGGCACAAGAGGCATTGCGCTATGGCCTGGCTTCAACCGAGACAGCCTTTGTGGCAACCCGTCAAGAAGCAGGCCAACCTGTGCAGGCTCAAGTAGCTGTAGCGAATGCATTGCCGGCTGGGTGGGCAGAGGGCTTTGCCACGCGCGGCTTTGTGGCGGGGGCTTCGCCGATGGTGCGCGGTATGGCCGCCATGGCCATGCCAGCGGCGATGCCTGCCCCAGCTAGGCATCTGAAAACCGGATTGGGCAAGCGAGCAGTTCCCCAATCAATGGCCACAGGTGCCCCCCCTGGTGCAAGTAGCTTACCCATGGCACGCGGGATAAGTAACGGTGGCGGTGAGGCAATCGTTTTTCACGGGGAAGTGACCGGCACAGCGGGTGAGATAGTGCTCTATCCAGCGGCGCAACAGGCAACATTGCCCGCAGACATCACGTTGACAGGAATTGCCCTGCGCCTGCTGTCCACAACAGAAAACCACCCAGCTAGCGCGCCGGAGCTGGCTCAGCAAGTGGATCGCCATGTTGTCATTCAGCTCTTTATCGGTGATCTGGCCAGTCCACGCGCGCGCATCCGCTTGCAAGATCTGCTGCGCTATGGGGCGCGGCCACTGAACCTGTATCGCGCGGCGGACGAATTGGTTCAGATTCAACTAGTCGATCCGGCGGGCTGGCTACAAGACCATCCCTTGCGCTTTGAACTGGTGTTGCAATGGTGAGACAGGTGGCAGGGAGCAAGGGTAGCCAAGGAGACACGAGACATCAGACACGCTCTCCTTGGCTTCTTGTCTCCTTGGCTGCTGTCTCATGCCTGCTACCTGTTCCTTGCTGCTTGCTTTTGTCTACGCCGACCACCTATGCTAGAATTTTGGAGCTTATGGCGCTGATTACCTTTCTCATTTCACCACTTGGTCCATCGCTCCTACTTGTACTGGGTGCAATTTTGTCGCTCACCATTGGACGTTGGCTACGGCGTCCAGAATGGTTGGCTGGGGTAGCGCTGCTCTTTATTGGACTGGCCGGGTGGTTGTTACTTTTCTTGCGCTCCCAAGTCGCGGTCGTCCCCACCTTCAGTCATCCTTGGCGGCCTATCTTGCAAGTTGGCACCAACCTCTACTGGATCAGCGACGGTTGGAACTGGTATATTGCGGGTCTGGTGTTACTATTGGGTGGATTGGGCATTTTGCTTGATCTGAACAGCGATTATGTACACCAGGGAAGGCGCATTCATACTTCGCTTGCCGTGCAACTGGCCGTCTTGGCGGCGGCGCTGCTCTTTGTCAGTAGCGGCAATCTGTTGACTGCGATCTTGACCTGGGTACTATTGGATGTCTGCATTCTGCTGCGCAGCACCACCCGTCCACTGGTTGCGAATCTACAAAGTGATACGCCAATTGAGCATCATCGCGGCTTGAGTTTGTTGGGTGCCATGTTGCTGTTGATCGCGCTGTTACCGGCTGGCCCCACTGGCCCTGGTCAGGAATTTCAAGGGGGCACGCTGCCGGTAGAATCGGTCTTACTTCTGGCCTTGGCAGCACTAATT
>DAOTTR010000640.1:0-8418 GCA_034437715.1 Caldilineaceae bacterium | reverse complement strand
GTGGCGAATGGAGTCGTTGCCGAGCCAACGGCAACCGTGACACCCATCGGGGCCGAAGCGACCCTGCAAGCAGCCGTCGATGCTACACTAACTGCGCTGGCTCCCACGAGTACGCTGTTACCCAGCCCGACTGCCACGCCCACGCCCAATCTGGACGCGACCAAAACAGCCAGCGCTGAGTGGATGGTGACGGCGGTTTCCGCCACCCTAACGGCCCACACACAACTTGCCGCGACCCAGGCGGCGTCATCGCCCGCCCCGCCCCCGTCCTCAACCGAATTGCTCGCACCAGCAAGCCTGGAGCGTATTCATTTTGCCAGCGGCAGCACCGCGTATACTTTTTCTACGCAACTTACCCCTGGCCTTGCCAAAGGATATGTTTTGCGGACGCTAACCGGGCAATATCTATTTGTGATGCACAACAATCTTATCCGTTCTGCCGTTCTGGATCCAGATAATTTTGAACTGCCACCCTCCTTGGCAAGCAATGGCCAACTGGTCTTTCAATTGGCAAAGCCGGGTGATTACACGCTGGTTGTTGCCGGTGACGGCCAAGTAACGATCACAATCGATGTGCCGCCGCTACCGGAAAAAATTCAGTTCACGCCTGGCAGCACCTCTGCTACTTTTACGTTATCGCTAACCCAGCATGTATCGCACGCCTATACACTCTGGGTGGTCGCGGGGCAGCAAATTTTTTTTACAGTGACCCAACCGATCGCTCTGGTAGCGTTTGCGCCCGATGGCGGTGAATTAATTTCTAATCTGCCTAATCCCTCGCAATGGCAGTTTGCCGCGACGCAGACCGGCGATCAGCGTATCTTTTTGCAAGGGGCAGGCGATGTTACCGTAACCATCATCATACCGCCGCTCTAATCAAGCCGGCTGATCATGGGGTCGCATTTATTCGTAACAATCGGTGTAAGATTTATACCCTTTTCTGCATTTATTATGTATGAGCAAGTTGTGTAAGTGGTTACAAGCATGGGTGTGGAGATAAGTAATGTTTGCGTGTCTTGCTTGTGGACAACAAAATCGCCCAGGTGCACGTTTTTGTGCGCGTTGTCGGGCACCGCTGGATGTGCAACTTTGTCCGGATTGCAATGGTTTAAACCGCCGTGGGGCAAAATTCTGCGGCGCTTGTGGCCGTGCCTTGCTGCAAAAATGTCCACAATGCCAGCAGGAAAATCGTCGCCAGGCGCGCCGCTGTAGCCGCTGCGCAGCACCACTGGCGGAAATTCTCTGCCCACAATGTCACACTGCCAACCGTGCCGGGGCCAAATATTGTCGGATCTGCGCCGCCAACTTGAGCCGTCCCAATCCCGCGCCGTTGATCCCTGGTACAGGTAGTTTACCGGGCGGTCTATTGTTGCATGGGCGCTATACTATCGTTGCCAAACTGGCCCAAGGCGGGATGAGTGCCGTTTATAAAGTGAATGATAGCCGCCAGCCTGGCAAAATATGGGCGCTCAAAGAGATGAGCCTAGAAAATCTCGACCCGACCGAAGTTACGACCGCGACCCAAGATTTTTATCGCGAGGCCGAGCTGTTGAGTAAACTCGATCACCCGAACCTGGTAAAGGTGATTGATCGCTTTACGGCTGGCCCGAAAGAATATCTGGTTATGGAATGTATCGAAGGCGAAACGCTAGAAGATAAGGTTGGCGTCGGCGTCTTGCCCGAAGCGGAAGTGTTAAAGATTGCTTTTCAACTGTGCGCTGTGCTGGAATATCTGCATCAGCAGACACCGCCCATCATTTATCGCGACCTCAAGCCGGGCAACATCATGATCGAAACCAGCACTGGTCTGATCAAGCTGATCGATTTTGGCATCGTCCGCTTTTACAAACCGGGGCAGCGCAAGGATACCAAACTGTTGGGCACACCAGGATTTGCGCCACCCGAACAATATGGTAAAGAGCAGACCGATGCGCGCTCCGATATTTTTGCTTTGGGGGTTACGTTGCTGGTATTGCTCACCGCCTATGACGTAACGCAGAACCCGTGGGCCTATCCGCCGGCCAGTAAGCTTAACCCACAGGTATCCGCACGCCTAGAACAAGTGATTCTGCGCGCCGTTAAGCTGAAAGTTGTAGAACGCTATCAGTCGATTGGCGAATTGCGCGAGGCGTTAAAAACTTGTAAAGGGGCCAGAAAGATTTTCGCCACCCTCCCCTCTGTCAAATTCAAGGCCCATGCCTATCAATTTATCCTGCCGACCGTGACACCTCCATTCACAGGTGTTCAATCGATAAGTACCCAATTGAGCAGCGCAAGTCCGCCCGCCAATCCCCTGCCCCTGCCCCCTGTCGCAACGCCAGCAGCACTGCCTATACCGCAACTCCATGTCATGCCATTTTCACTAACATTGCTGGGAACATCTGCGCAGGTGATCGAGGAACAACTTACGGTGACCAGCGTTCAGGGGCAGGTAGTGCAAGGACAGGCGAATACATCGGCGCGCTGGCTGGTAGTTCAGCCGGAAGCTTTTACTGCCGCCCAGGCCACGCTGGCTGTCACTGTACAAACGACGCAGGTCGCCTTGCCGCAGTTAAACCCGCGTCCGCCGGCGCTGTTGGCGCGCGCCTGGCAATGGGCAGAGCAACACGGTGCCGTGGCTCAACCCTGGAAAACCACTGATGCCTGGCCGCGGACGCTTGTCTTTGGGCTACCCGCATTGCTGGGCGGTGGGTTGGCGCAGGGGTTGGTTTGGTTGGTTTACTGGCACGCCAGCCAATGGGCGCCCGGCCCCGCGCACCTGGACGAAACCATTGAAATCCGTACCGGCCATGATACCGTTACAGTGCCTGTGCATGTGGAGATTGCGCCGGCTTGGCCGCGTGTGATTGCCAGTTGGGCGGCGGCGATGATTGCTGCGGCGGGCGAAATCACAATCCTGTTGCTCTTATTGAGTCGGCTTCTGTAAGCTACTGTCGGAGAGGAACTATGACCGCCAGCCATGCCTGTGCTACTTGTGGACACCAGAATCGTCTGGGCGCAAAATTTTGCCAGAAGTGCGGTGCCCATTTGGCTGCGCCCGCGGCCAGCGCACGGTCGCCTTCCCGTGGCGCGCGCCCCGCGCAACCGAGCGCGGTCTCTAGCGTAACACCAACGGACGTGGTCTATTGTGGCGCTTGTAAAAGGGAAGTAGCACCGGATATGCTCTTTTGTCGCCATTGTGGCACGGCTCGACAAGCGACGGGTGCGCCAACTGTGATCCCAATCGACCCCAAAAGTGGCGGCGCACCAGTTGGGGCAGGCCCAAACATGTATATGCCAACTTTACCCCTGCCGGCGCGGTCACCCGCACCGGCGGCCGTTAAGCCAGCCGCGCTGTTAACTGGGAAGGCGAAAGCAACTGGCCCCGCGCCAATCGGGCCGCCAGCGCCAACTCATGCATCGGCAGAAATCGCGAAAACGCTCATGTTGAAGGGAACACCGCTGGCACCGCCGGTGGCCGCACCCGGGGCCGACTATCAACTTGCGCCGCGCCAGCCCGTCCGCACGGCGTGGCCCGGTTGGTTTTGGTTTCTCCTGGGTTTATTGATGGGGGTTTTGTTGACAGTTGCTGTGTTTCATTATGGAACAGGATTGATTGAATTTTTTGGGTAAAATTATTCCTCTATCATGCCAAAATCTGTTTACGCTTTAGGGATACTTATGCTAAGACGGATCGCGCTTATTTCGACTATCCTGCTGGCGATTGGCCTCACGAAGAACTTGCTGGCGCAACCTAACCCGCTGGCGGTTTCGATTATGAATACTGATGCAACGACCGCCGCGCCAACGGTCAATGTTTTTGTGTCGGTGGTTGACGAAGCCGCCGGGCAAGCAGCCGTGACCGGGCTGCCTGCAACGGCCTTCACGTTGCTAGAAGAAGAGAAACCTATCTCTGCAACCGTGAGTGCAGAGCGCGTGGGCCTGGCGCTGGTTATCCTCATCGATCGCAGTGGCAGCATGGGCGAACCCGGACCAACCCCCAACCAGACGCGCATGGACAGCGCACGCGCGGTGGTGAAACAGTTGATCGACGAGAAACTGACCGATGCCGATCTCGTGGGTTTGATCGGTTTTCATGAAGAGCCAGATCCGCAACAGGAATTAACGTACGACCACAATCTAATTTTTAACGCCGTCGAGACGATAGAGTTTGCCCCCGACGGCAACACCAGCCTCTTTGACACGACCGGTCGTGCGCTGGAGTGGCTCACCGACAATACCGACCCCGCCAAGCGGGCGGCATTACAGCGCATGCGCAAAGCTATTCTGATCTTCTCCGACGGTGTGGATACGACCAGCCAGGTTTGGCGCCGTGAAGATGTGCGCGATCGGGCGCTGACCACTGGCATCCGCCTCCACACGGTCGCCATCGCCAGCCAGCCTGGTGCCAACGTCCGCTATGCCGCCGATCCGGCCGATTTGCGCTGGTTGGCCGAACAGACGCGTGGTCGAACGTTCGCCATCAGCACGACGGAAGAGCAGACGGCGCTGGCTGGCTTCTTTGATCAACTAGTCAGCCAGCGCGAGCAATATCGGCTCGCCTACCAGACACAAGCCCTCAAGGGTGCTCATCCGATTCGCGTCCTGGTCAGTGCCAACGGGATGACCGGCGAAGCAAGTGGAGAAATCATCACGAACTTGATGGCACCCCAGATCACACTGGTCGAACCAGCCAGCGGCTTTTTTAAAGACCTGCGCCAGGATCCGGATACGCCGTTGCCGATTGTCGTCGCCGCTAGCTTCCCCGACGGCCATGCGCGTGAACTACAGCAGGTGGACATTTTGGCCAATGGTGAAAATATTGGCATCGCAACACCAACCGGCGATGGCGTCCACTATCGACTTGACTGGACATTGGCCAATTTGGCGCCGGGTGAGGCTGAGACAGAGATAACCTTAATTGCTGTGGCCAAGGATGCCCTGCTAACGGCGCAACGGGTAACCAGCGATCAAAGTTTCTCGATCCGCGTCTTGCCCATCGCACCACCGCCGCCGCCGCAAGTCTGGTGGCTTAGTGGATTGGTGGGCATGCTGGGGATTGGACTAATTGCCTTGGCGATTTTGCTCGTGCTGACTCGGCGTCAGATTGGGCGCACAGTGAGCCGCGTTGGTGCCGCCGCTGGCACAGTATTGCGCAGTATGACCAAACCGTTGGGCGGGGGCGGGTTGGCAACGGCCAAGTTGCAAGTAATCAATGGCCCAAATATTGGCGCTGAATACCGGATCGAACGCGATATGACGGCGATCGGTCGCGATCCAACGCGTTGTGAGGTCATTTTGGCCGATCCCTATATCTCTGGTCTGCATTTCACGATTGAACGGCAAGCCAATGATTACTACCAGATCGTTCACCACGGCAGCAACCCAACCGAGGTCAACTATACCCAGTTACCCAAGGAAACACCGACGCCGCTGCCATTGGGCAGCAAAATTCGCCTGGGCAGCACGGAAATGCAGTTTGTCCAGATTGGCGGTAAAACTGTGCCGGTTTGAGAAGGGTAGATGAGAAGATGACAGGGTGACAAGATGACAAGATGATAAGATGACAGGATGACAGGATGACAAGATGATTGATCGGCAAGACGATCCTGTCATCCTGTCATCTCCTCATCCCCTCATTTCAATAGTAAGAGAAAGTGATGACAGGCAAGATGGCTGACCAGCACGGTCCTTATGCTGTACTGCACCGACTGACCAAAGAAGAGACGGGCATGGGCGATGTTTATCTCGCCCAGGTTCATCCGCGCTATTTGGCCCGTAGTGCGGCGTTTAAGCTGCCCAAGCAGGTGGTGCTCAAGGCCAGCAAGTTAGAGTTTCATCTGCAAGACCGGCTGCGCAAGGAAGCGCAGTTGTTACAGCGCTGTCATCATCCCAACATTGTCCGCATTTTGCCGGACCCGCGCAGCAACCCACAACAGCTGTTTTATACGGCCGCCTATGCCATCGATGGCACCCAACGCTATCAGTATGCGATGGAGTATGTTGGCCAATCCTCCGCCCAGCAGTTGCTCGATCAACAGGGCCACTTATCCGTGGCCGACACGCTCCAGATCGGTATTCAGATCAGCAAAGCGTTGGAACATATCCATGCCCAACAAATTCTGAACCTGGATGTCAAGCCGAGCAATATTGTGTTGCGCTCGCATAAGCTTTGGTCGTGTTTGCGCGGCCAAGCCCAGCCGGCGGTGCTTTGTGATTTTGGTACAGCCCGCTTCCTCACCGACCGTGCCCATAGCTATGGTACCGATGGTTTTGCCTCGCCCGAACAATGGGGGGAAAGACCTGGTCAGCCCAGTCTGCTTGACCAACGCTCGGATATTTTTTCGCTGGGCGCCACACTATATACCTTGCTGGCCGGCAGCGCGCCGCATAAAAGCTCGGCGGAATATTACGCGCGTCCCCCAGAGCCGCTGCAGCAACGCAACCCCAACGTTTCCGCCGCGTTGAGCGCTGTAATTGCCAAAGCGATTGCGGTCGAGCCCAGCCGTCGCTATCAAAGCGCGCCTGAATTTCGCCAGGCGCTAGAAGGCCAAGTGCGTTTCTGGCATCTCCAGCGTTGCCAACGGCACGCCTTAGGCGGCGTGGTGATTCTGTTGCTGTGCTTGGCCGCGTTAACACAACCGCCGCTGCGCGCTTATCTTGCCATCCTGACCGAACCAGAGGCAACACAGGTCGCGGCGGGAAGCACGCCCCTGCCCACACAAATCCCCACGTTAGGTGGGCAGGGAACAGAAGCGGGTACGACGCCACCGACGGCCACCGCCACGCCGCCCACCATATCGACAGCAACGGTAGTGACGACGGCTGGTTCGAACAGCTTGAACCCCACCGCTACGCGTGTGCCGACCCGCCCGCCCGCCGCCACACCGACAACAACGCCTACGGTTCATGAATCAACACCAGCCACGACGCCGGGGACAACGCCGCAGCCAGCAGTGCCAATCATTGTGATCAACCCCAAACCGGGCGCGGCCATCAACGGCGAAGGCATCGTGCGTTGGCGTTGGTCCGGCACCCTGGCGGCTAACCAATCGTTTGAAATCCTTTTGTGGCATACCCTGGACGCTGACCACACCGGCGCAGTGGACGCCACCGTGACAACCCCAGATCGCACCAAGGTGGGCAATGGCGAGTATGTGTACCAGTTCAATTTTCACACTGCTGCAAGTGTCTTGCGGCATGGTGAAGGCGAGTATCTGTTGGCCGTCGCGCTGGTTGAGATCAACCCCTATAAGCGCATTGGCATTGTGTCGGCGCCCGTATCGGTTCGGGTGACGAACTAGTGCCACTTTAACACAATTGGTGTGCCATGTGCCCGGCACTTGCCGCACCAAGCGAGCCGCAAGCCAGTGTAACCAACGCGCTGCTCCGTGAAAGTGCCGGGCACAGTAGATCCACGATTAAAAAGCACTAGCGATCAGTAAAGAGATAGCGTTATGTTAGAAATCTACGGCAAAAGTGACCGCGGCAATGTGCGAGAAAACAACGAGGATCGCATCTGCTATCCGCGCCCAAATACAACCAGTCCAGCGCCCCCGGTCGAGGCGGGCCAATTATTGCTGGTGGCGGATGGCGTGGGCGGCGTGGCGGGAGGCGAACATGCCAGCCGTCTGACGGCAGAAACGGTCAAGCGCGCCTATTATTATGGCGATCACGCCCAAGATCCACGCTGGCTGCTGCGCCGGGCGATTGAAACCGCCAACCAAGAAGTTCTGACCTACACCAGCGCGATGGTGGGGTTGCGCGGTGCCGCCAGCACGGTGACGGCCGCCGTGGTCAAGGGCAATCAACTGATTGTTGCCAACGTAGGGGATAGCCGCACCTATGTGATTCGCGCCAACGGCCAGCGCGAACAGATTAGCATCGACCATTCGTTGACCCAGCAAAAGATCAACCAACGCCTGCTGGACCCTACCCAGGCCAAAAGTGATATCGACAGCCACGTGATCACCCGCTCGGTCGGGCTTGAGCCGGGTGTGATGGTGGATATCTTTCCTCCCGCCACGGTCCAGCCGCCCTACATTCCGTTGGCACCAGGTGATGCTGTTTTGCTCTGTTCCGACGGCTTGACCGACCTGGTTACTGATGAGGAGATCGCCCGCATCGTCGCCGCCAACTCGCCCAAAAAGGCGGTCGATCAACTGATCAAACTGGCCAAACGCAACGGCGGGCATGATAACATTTCGGTGATTGTTGGCCGTATGCCGGGCAAGGCCGCGCTGGCGGCGCTGGCTGGCCAACCGCGGGCTTTCTCGGCGATTCTAACAAACTCCAGGTTATGGCTACTCCTGGTTGTTCTAATGCTTGTGGTTGCGATTGCGCTGACCCTTCGTTTCTTCGCGGTGGATAGGATGTTTTTAGCTGGTCCGCTAACGCAACCGACACCACAAGCAGCCGTACTTCCCACCGCGATGATCA
>DAOTTR010000639.1:0-14828 GCA_034437715.1 Caldilineaceae bacterium | reverse complement strand
TAGTTCCAGACAATAAAAATCATGTCTGGCAAAACCGGAAGGCATTTAATTCCACCAGAGGGCAATTTTGCGCCAGTCTATCCAGAGGTAGCATATTGCTTTACCTGGCGAAGGTATTGGTACTTGTCACCGGGTAACATCCGCTCGAAGGCAATGCGCCGTCCGTACTGTCGGGCGCTCTCCTGGCTGATCATGATCAGCAGGGGTTAGTTCCCGTATCCAATTCCTCTTTAATACACAAGGCATTGGTCACAATAATATCCACCTGGGACGGGTTGAAACCGCTATCGCGCAAACCGCCACTGCCAGGGCAGTCCACTGTGTTGCCGTTGGCGTCGGGATAATCTCCGCCCGTAGCCATGATATTGGTTGAAGTGGCTCCAGTGGCGGTTGGATGGCAGACATGGTTCAACCCAAAAGCATGCCCCATTTCGTGTTCTTCCGGGCTTTGGGTGGTATGGTCCAGCCTTTCCCAGTCAATCAAGACATAGGGGTGGTAAGAATTCAGTCGCCCTCGACTGGTGATATCGCTGTATCCTCCAGCGTAATTGTCATAGATAAAGAAGTTGATGGCTTGGGGATCTACCACGTTAGGGTCGCTGCAAGCATCGATCGCTGCTTCCCATTCATCCGAATCATAGGCCTGGCCATCGTTACTCATCTGTACCAGGTCACAGCTGGAGTTCTGGATATCGGCATATAGACTGGTAGATTTGAAGGTAAAGCTCACGATTTTGTCCCGACTTTCCGACACAAAAAAGTCGTTCAGAATGGCGACTTCTTTTTTCATTTGTGCCCTGGTTGCTTTGGCCGTCGCGCTGGCATTGTTGGTCAGCACTGTGAAATGGACCGCGAAGCCGCAGCTGATGCCGTTATTTTCAATCAGGTCTCTGATCGAATCCAGATAAGCAGGATCGCCCGCCTTACGGATATAGAGGTAATCATCGACCCAGTGGCAGAAATCCAGGCCAGCGTTCCGCTGTTGGGTCGTAGCATTGGCATACATGCCGTCAAGGTTCAGCCACATAGAGTGAAGGCTGCTCGCCGCCCAGTGGTCGCCAGTTCCATCGAGAGGATCGCGGGAACTGTCGAACCAGTCGCACAGAGCCTTCGTCACGTTGCCAGGGTACCAGTGACCATCGTTACTCGGCGCTGTCGTCGAACTGCCATAGATATCGCCTGTGTCAAAGTCACCCGAACAACCGAAATAGTCGGTCGTGGCGCTGTTCGGTACATCTTCCAGGGTTGCCCGCGACACGAAGTTTGCCCAGCCTTCGGTGAAGGCAGTCTGCGGGAACTCCTTTGACGAGATACTCCAACTATCGTTATTGTCGAAGTTGTAGTTTACGTGGTTACCATTCCCGTCAAAGGCCCGAAGCTGGATAATGTGACCATACTCATGCATGGGGCCATTCCCGTTGATCCATTGGCTGGGCGTCTGTGTACCGCCGCCGCTGCCAGGGGCCGATATGTCGATGCGCTGCTCCGAATAAGTGCTAGCGACAGTGGAGCGCAACGTGGGAAACACCACGTAAACGTCGCCGTACTCGTCGTAGAGGAAGGGTACGGTGTCATTGACGTGAAAAGCCCGGGTCACATCGACCAACGAGGCAAAGACGTTGGCCGCCTGGGCGTCGAGATCGGTGACCGTCCCGGCTGCTTGCGCCTCGAATTCATCGTCGGTGAGGTTGATGACACCGTCGCCGGATACCAGGCGCGGGTTCGCCCTGCTTGCCTGACCGTGCCAGCGGGAGAAGGTGTTGGTCTCCACAGCATCATCGGTTGAGCCTGGGTCGCGTACGGAGATGCAGCGGGTATGCGCGCCATCGCAGAAGCTCAAACTGATCTTCACCGCCAACGAGACGTTCTGGGCGTCTTCTTCGATACTGCAGGAATCTGATAGAGTCCCAGACCAGGTGAAGTGGCCGTCCTCAGCCACGGTCGTCGAACCCATGGCTTCGGTTTCCAAACATCCGCTAGGGCCGAAGGGAGCCTTGTCAATCTCGTAGATCAGGACGGTAGCGTCGCGCAGGGCAAGGTAGTTGACGCGATGACCAGCGGCGTAATCCTGCTGTGTACCTGCGCTGTCATTTTTGTCGCGACGCCAATCGAAGTGGCCATACTGGCGCAGGTCATTGTAAAAAAGGCGGCCAGTCACGGTGATTGATTGGTTGACCGTCGTCGGATCCGTTGGGAGGTTAACCGGATTCACCCTGAGCGACAAGAGCGACGGACTACACGCGCTCACGGCCAAAATAACGCAAATCATGAGTAGGGCAAGGCCGAAGTGACGTCGTCCACAGCGCGCCAATCCGCTTGGTTGATTCAGCTCCTGGGGTGGTTTTGGGGTACATTGTCGCAATATAGATGCGTAAATAACTTTACAGTTAGACATAAGTTTTCCTCATTGGTTTGTTTATTAAAGATAGGCGTCGAAGAAGGCCACCGTCCGGTGGTGGTGTTCGGACGACACATGGTGTTCGGCGCGCAGCACTTTGAGCTGATCCTCGACGCCCTGGCGCTTGTGGATAGGTAAACCCAGCACTACCTGTGCTGTGTCGGCGGCAGACTGGACGAAGCCATTTACGTCCACATACATCAGGTTGGCGATCAACGCTGCGTAGAGGGCGCGCGACTCGGCGTAGGAGGTCCCTAAGACACGCGCAAAGCGGTCTGAATGCAACAAAACTGGATCGGCAGCATTATCTTCCACCGGCACCGGCGTTGCCAGGTTTGCCAGAAAGGCTACATTCGCCGCAACCTCAACCGGCGGGTTCTTCGGATCGTTGACCCCGTGGTTGAAGATGGTTGGCGTTGAATAGGCGTAGGCCAGGGGAATCGAGACTGGATCACCGGCGGCCGCGACATAATTTCCAAAGTAAAAAGGCACACCGACGTTGCCATACACTGCGGCAGCGCGCACGTTAAGACCACCCGCAGTGTTCGTCCGCGGGGTTGTGTAGTAGTAATCATCCAGGGCCGGCGGCGCAAGCTTCAGGTTATAGGCCATGGCGTTGGCAAACTTACCGCCGCTCGAGAAGCCAACCAGAAACACTTTTGTAGCGCTGTTGAGACCCAGCGCCACATGTACGTCACGCACCAACAATTCATCGGCGTTGATAGTCGCATTCCAGGCATCGTCCGCCCCTGGCGTTGCCGGGTGATTGAAGTTGGCCGGGTCAAAACGCGCCGAATCGGGGATCAACCAGTTGCTGTCCACGGGCCGATGGGTGCTTTCCAGCAACACGACGGCATAGTTGTTGCGCACCAGGTCGCCGAGCAGCGCGGCCTCTTCTTCGCCCGTAATCCACATTTGGGCCGAGCCTTGCCCGCCGTGGAAGACGTAGACGACGGCCTTGGCGTTGGCGGGGGTGTAGGCGTAGACGTTCAGTTGTGGGGCCAGACAGTCGTTCGGATCCAGGCCGCCTGGATTCGACGGTGCCGCGTTCCAGGCTGCCTCAGCCGGATTCGTCACTTGCATATGCTGTAACGTAAAGGGCAGGATCGTCTCGGTTGCGGCGAACGGGGACGACCCGATGCGTGCATTCTCTATTAAAGTTGACATGGTTACTCTCCTTTGTTTCAATCGATCTTTCCTAGCCAAAAGTCTTTGTCAGCGTTTAGCTCATCCTCGTGGATGCGCACCAGACGCAGGGTGACGGGCCACGGGCCGTTGAGTACAATAGCGCGCGGATAGCGGTCGTGGGTGTTCGTCGCAGCAGGATTGCCCGGAAGCCAACGATAGATAATCATAGAATGTTCAGCGCCATCCGGTCCCCGGCGTTCCAAGTAGTCGCCAGGTTGTGGAATGTAGCGGGCGTTGGTCGCAGCGTGAACAAAAGTCTGCAGCTCCGTTCCGCTGTTATATCGATAGAGCGTGCCTTCGGCCTCGAACAGATCGTGTAACTGCTGTGCGCTTACGATATCGCGCAGGCTCTTACCGTTCACCTTGACGTTTTGCTCGTGATAATACCAGGTGACGAACTCGCTACACAGGTTGTCGATGCCCGCCCCATACTTGGGATTGCTGCCATAGGGGTCTTGGCCTGCGCCGTCGCTACCGCTTTTGCCAAGATCCTCCGCAACCCGACGAATGAGCGCCGAGTCACTCTCTTCGACCCCGGCCCAGGCATACCTGGATCGTCGCTCAAACTCGTCCAGACAAATTTCATCGTCACCGGACAGCAAACTCATACCAATCGGCCAGTCGACAAGCGGTATTTCAGCATGGTTGAGGTAGTCGGGCGAAAGGCCGGCTGGATTTTGATAGCGCATGATGATCTGCAGCCGGGCGATGGACAACGTCGTCTGACCACCCTGGTTCTCTAAAAACATATGATCCCAATAACTACGGTTGCCCACATCAACCAGTGACCTTAACGCGTCGATGCCATCTGGGAAGGAATCAACCTCCCAGCGTAACGGCCCGGTCTTGCGGAAGGCAATGGGCAAGCGCTTGCGTAGACCGGCATGATCCTGGAAGGTGAGATACCGGTTAAAAGAGGCGTGGGTTGGTTGCGCCGCTAGATCGAGAATGATGGTTGGCTCCAGTGGATAGTTTTCCTCTGCAGCTAGTTGCATGTCTGCCATTTTCATTTTCTCCTTATCGTTATTTTCAAATAAGTTCGTTATGTTGAGACCTGTCAGATTTTGGAAACCTGGTAGGCCTACCGGTAGAGATGGTGCTCTTCGAGAATCGCTAGCTGCAATATGCAGTTTGAATATAGGTGCCGAGTCCATGATGCGAGAAGACATCGCACCAGTCGGTCTTTGTGGTCGGCAGAGCCGTGCTGTTGAACTCCCAGAATTCCATAAAGCGGTTGGCCATTTCCAGTCGATCTTTAGATGTAGACCCGGAGACCATGTCGAGCGCCCAGTACGTTGCCTTGAGCATGCCGAGGTCTTGCGCTGGCCGCGCCATGAAGCCGATCACCTCGCCATCCACTTTACGACCATGATAAATTTCCCAAAGCGGCTGGGCTACGACGCCACCCGCGTGGTAAGGGTTGACGTAGTTCGGGTCCTTCGAGTTACTGGGGCCACACGGGAAGTCAGCTAAGATGTTGGTGTTGGTAATATTTGTGTGAGGGACGCCGCTGGGGTCGTCGGACTGAAACAGTTGGTCCTCGGTCGGCGCATAACCGACATCATAGTAGTGGTGCCAATACATTTGCGGAATCGTGCGGCCAAGACCCCCTTCGTGCATGTATTTGAGCTCGATGCCGTTCGCGCAATCAAGCGTCGTCGGCACATCGTAGTAAGCCTTTAGGATAAAGTGATTCAGCTCATGATGCACGACACCCGGTGCGTGGTAGCCACCGTCGTGTTCGAAGGTGTACTGAAAATCTGTCTCGCCAGGGTCGTAATTCCCTTCCCCACAGGCTCCATTGCCCTTGCGGCAGCGTTCCGGCAGCACGATGGTGTTGGTGCCCTCGCCCTTGTCGGCCAGTGTAGTGACAGTAAACGTGGTTGTGTGGTAGCCAGAGCCACCAGTGCACGCATTCAGAATCAAAAGCGCTTTCGGGTAATCAGCGGCATTTGCGGGCAGTACGCCGAGATCATCTAGCGATGGCTTGAGCCACTGCATATACCAGCGCGCCCAATAGTAAACGTGACCTTCCCCGAAGCTACCCTTGGGGGCGTTAGGTTGCCACAAGGAGAAATCCCGGTCGCCACGCTGAGTAGGGCGGATATAGGTGGCGCTGGTCTCGGTGCCATAGGCGTCGAGCGCGGTGTAGGTGTCCTGCGGCGTATCACCGCATGTTTCGAGTTGTGTGTCGTTGTTGCGCTCGTCATTCGCCAGATAGAAAAAGTCATGTTCCAGCGAATTGCTATCGCGCGTATAGACGTTGATCGCCAGGTGCTGGGTCGGCGTATAGAAGTTCCCATTTTCATACGTCCAATAGAGAAGCTTGGCGTCGGTATAGGAGTAGTCCACATTGTCCGAGATGTTGAGCACACGGCCATCCGCACCATGCAGGGTAACGGTATAGTCGGCGGCGACGGTGTTCGATATGACCGCGCGCACCTGCCACGCTACAATGCCCCGGATCACATCAATGCCGCGGGTGGCTTCGAGTACGCGCCACTGGTTTGCAGGGTGCCCGTACCGATCAGCAAGAGCTTGGGTCGCCAGCTGGGCAGCGCGCGCCCTAGATAGGTTACTCCCCGCTGGCAGGGTCAACTTGGCTGCCGTCGTGATCTGGCGCGAGATAGCAATGACGTTCCAATTCATGTCGAGCAGAACAATCGTTTTGCCATCCAGTAAGGGTGCCTCACCCAGATACTGTTGAAACACTAGGCGGCGGCCAAACCGCCCAACGCCGTAGCGCACAAGCTTCAGGTTTGGAAGGCCGGTAGCTAGCAAGCTGGCATTAACCTCGAAGACGGAGATATGCTCTTGCAAAAATGCGGTCAAAACTGCCTTAGCGGCGTTGGCTTCGCCTGGGGCGATGACATGATCTGACGGCTGCGGCGGCAGGGGCAGGCGCGCGTCAATCGGCAACGTTGTGGTCGGTGGGGCGCCATCGGTGTCTTCTTCCGCAGCCTCGGCGGGGGTGTTGGGTGCGGGCGCTTCGCCCACATAGGGCAAGGGTTGCGTCAGGTCGTCAAGGTGCGCGCCGCGGTTCGGCTCGGTTGTGGTGCTGAGTTTCTGTGGCTCTTGCGGCACAACAGGCAATCCAGCGCGTGCCAGAATGGGTCGCGCATAGGCAGGAATCGTATTTCTGGGACGGGTTGCGAAACTGTCCACATGCCCGCGGAACCAGGTGAACGTCGCGTCCGGGTCCGCGACCTGGAACGCTTTAACGGCTTGCGCGAGTGCCGGCGCTGGCGGAATCAGCGCGAGTTCGGTGCGCGGATCAGGGCTGTTGACGGGTTTTACTGCCGTCGCGGGCGCGCTGTTCTTGCGGATGTGCTCACCATCAGAAGCGGCAAGGGGTGCTCCGCAGATCAGGAGCAATGCCCCAAGCGCTACTGGAAAAAACAGAAAAAAGAGAGAGCTACGGTGGGGGATTACGTTGGACATTGTGACCTCATTTCATAAATTATCGGTTGCTTGGTTGATAGGTACTAAGTATTTTCCCAGCGTAGTCTGGGAAAACAGGGTTGCTGGTGGATAGTGACTATCCACTATCCACCAGCAACAACATCGGCAAAAAATTGTGGACGTCACTGCACGTGGTCGATTTTGCTGCTGGAGTTTCCTTTACTCCGATCTTGTTTTGTCATTGATGATGATCATTTCTGCGGCGTCAACCCGGTTCTGGTCGCGGTCGATTCCGGTCAAAGTGATTTTGTGTTCCCCCACAGGCAGGGTTTTGGTGTCTACCTGAAGAACGCGTCCTTTGCCCAGCCGTTTTTCACCAATCAACCACTGGAGCGATTCCTCAGGCAGGAAGCCATCTTCTGCGTCATATGCCTGCCCGATCAAAATCAGCGGGCTGCCCTGACGAACCGTTGCCGACTCACCCGCGACTGAGGAGACTGGCTTAAGAATCTGGACTTGCGGCGGCTTCCCGGATACGAGAAGTCTATTTACTTCTGTTGTTGCTGTATTAAGCCCGTCGGTTGCAATGAGCCGAATAAGCCCCGCCTGGCCACGACTTCCTGGAATTTGCGACGGGTCAAGAACAAACTTCTGGTCAGTCAAATTGACCGCAAGCGGCACGAAACTCTTCCCGCCATCTGGGCTATATTGGAGGGAAAAGCGCAGTTCATCACCGTCTTTGTCCTCTGCTTCCCACGTGATCACCTTTTGATCTTTCAAAGTTTCTCCCTGCTTGGGGGCGAGAATCCGGATGATTGGCAAATTAGGTGATCGCACCTGTCGATCAACCACTTTCCCCTCAGATAGCAGGACAACCTGCTGGACGTTTTCAACCTTGGGCACAAATAAGGTAAACGGCACCACATTGGCTGGTTCTTCCGAGTCTGTGGTGTCAAATGAGACCTCGAAATTCTGTGCAAAGAGCACTTTCCCCTCAGCGTCTAGCAGTTCGATTCGTCGCGTGCCTTCGAGGTTCTCAGGTGTTAACGTCACTGGTCCACGTAACTCATAGATGTGCGTAAGAAAACCAGGGCCAGGACAGCCGGGGCAGCAGTCAACCGCCTCACACCCTGGGCGAACAAACTGACCTGGGATCAAGAAAAACTCCCGTGGTTCGAGTGACAGAAAGGGCGGGGTTATTAACGAGCAACTCAATTTTTGGACCAACGAATGCGCCGCAATGAATTCATAGGTAATCGGGTCGATCCAAGCTGCCGTCGTAAGTTGCCCAGCGAACATAAAATCTTTCAAGGTGCGACACTTGGTGCCCTGAACTCCGCTGGCATCACAGTCGTCCGTTGCAGTGACTTCATGCCCCAGAAACCCGCCATCAAATCCGACTTCGGGATCTAGCAACGAGCCGTTGTGCGAAAGTCCTAACAGATGGCCAATTTCGTGAGCAAATGTTCGTTGATAGCGATTGGGCGAGTCTTGCGTATTACCAAAGGCCGCGTTGCCAGTTCCGATGCCCGCCGCTTGTCCGTTGCCAAAGAAAGGGTTTCCCGGCAGCCAACCGTAAATGTAGTCGGGTTGGGGAAAGAGCAAAGCGCGGGTCGCCTCAAGATCGTTGAGCAGAGTCGCACTGGTTGTGTCCACATCTGTGCTAAAATTGAGGGCCGGGACGGGTGCTGCGTAGTAGTTCGGGGGATCAGGAATGGGATAGGTGTGCCAAATGAAGTCGTCTCCAATCCCCGGAAGCATCTTTATGACTGAAGGAAGCCCTGTGTTTGCCGGATCCGTTTCTCCCGCAAAGGTATAGTTGATGGGCACATAGGTAATGCTAGGACTGCGGCGACATTCAAAGCCAAGATGGTCAAGTACCATACTGTTGTTGCCCTCATTGGATTCAGCTATCGTCCCGGCAGGGTCAACAGTTGCAATCAGTTTCACATCGGATGTAGCTGGGCCGACTATGCTGAACCCGGGAATTTCAAATTCAAAATTCAGGGTATAGTGTGTCTCTTCCCGGTTAACAGGAGAGAGTTGCGCAGTAATCGGGCCGTTCTCGGGGCTAAACGGTGAGCCAACCATGGCCACTCCATTAATAAAAACTTCAAGCTGGCCATCTACACCGGCAACCGCACCTGTACCGAAGACGCCGATGCTCATACGGACAGTTGTCCGCCGGCCCCGTACTAACGTCAGGCTATTGTCTGCATTGGTGGCGTTATCCAGGTACTGAATCGAGGGAGTCATCTCCAAATTTGCCACGCTGAGGTCCACCGCCAACGCCGCTGGTACCGACGCTGAAGCCGTTGGCCCCACCAGAAGCTCAATGATGCTCCCAAGTAGAAGAGCACAAATCAGAAAAATTTGCCGTAACATATCTTATCTCCTTGTGTGTTGCTAAGAACATAAAACTACCTTGTGCTGTTGTGACCACCCGGGTGATTGTGTCACACGCATGTAGGATACACCGGCTTGTGCCACATTTCTGTCCAATATTGAACGCGTTTCAAAATCTCGCACAGAGAGTGGGTGCGTTTCATCAAAGGCAGAGGGCAAAGCTCAAGGGTGACGCACGTCGGACGTGCGTCACCCTTGAGCTGACCGGTCAATTGGGTGGGGTCATAAAACAACCGATGTTGTTGTTGTAGATTAAGTCACGAATGCTGTTCTCGTAGCTGTCGTGCGCGGACTGCCCCACAGCGCTCGCCGACTTGCGGACATCGAGATAGTACCGGATATAATCGCAAAACCATAGGCCAGGGTTCTCGAACGCGCCACCATATTGGTCGGCGTCTACATACATATAGCGTAGGTTGTACCACATCGAATAGATGTCCTCGACAGTGAAGTGGTCGCCAGCGCCTGCTAGAATCGGATCGTCGTCAGGGGTAGCGTCATACCAATCGCAGAGAGCCTTGATGATGTTGCCGCGCCACCATGTGCCTTCGCCTAATGGGCCATTGAGTTTGACATTGGCATTGTCGTCGAAGCCGGAGCGGTCGCAGCCCCGTGTCACTGGGAACACGACACGGGTGATGAATTCGGCCCAGGCCTCTTTGAAGGCGATCTGTTGCGAGGGTGCCTTCTCATCGTCAACGGCCGAGATCCCAACCCCAACAAAGCCGTAGGAGCCACCCCAGGCGCGCTGCATCATGACGTGTCCGTATTCGTGAGCGGGGGTCTTGCCATCAACCCAGGTAAAGTGACCACCCAGTTCCTCTGGCTGGCTATCATAGTTCGAAATGGCCACTTCGGTTGGTGAGTGGGCAGTGGCCGAGTCACTCTCTTCCGACGGAAAGATGAACTGGATTTCGCCAAATTCCTCCTTATAGAAGGGAACCGTGCTGTCCTTGTGCAAGGTCAGGATCGTATCGACGATCGAGGCGTAATAGTTGGCTGCGATCGAATAGTTGTTCGGCAGGGCTGGGTCCGCGGCGGTGCTAAAGTTCAACGTCGTCATCGTGATGTCGTCGCCAGCCTTGACCGGCATGGGATTCGACGCTGAGGCGCGTGGATGGGTAAGCGTGTAGGGGTCGTTCCTGTTCTCGTTGATTGAGAAGCAGTAAGACGAATTGCAGAACCTCAGCCGTACGCGCAGCTCGATGTCGGCGTAAGCGGGGTTGAGCAGGTCAACTTCGCATAGATCATCGGTCGAGAAGGTCGCGGTGAACGAGCCGTCATCTTCAACGGTTACGCTGGTCAGGACTTCCTCCTCATGGCAATTGTTGTCGGCTTGCGCTAAACCCACGTCGCGTTCGATCACGTCAACGACCATGTACTTACCCCCCAGCCAGTTGGGGCCATTAGTGTTTTGACATTCCTGAAGATATTGCTCCTCCGCGGCAATCTGTATGTCGGTAACGCCCAATTCTCCCTGGAGCTTGGCAAGGTCTTTACCGGGCTGCGCGGACTCGATGTCGTTGAGCAGTTGTTGCCGATCACGGCGCAGTTGCGTAAGTCCTTGCACGATGGCGCTACAGTCAGGTTTGCCGACCGTGGAATTGCTCTGTGCCCCAGGTTGGTGTGCTTTGTCCCGCCGCGCAGAAAAAAGCCCGTGGATTCTCTGATCGTTGTAGAAAACCGCACCACGGATCGTCGCTGTGGACGTAGAGGGCTGGGCGAAAGCAAAATTTCCAGGAATTATCATGGATAAAGTGACCAAAATAAGCGTCACGACAAGCGGGTATGTGTACCTATTGCTGGCAAAATGCACTTGGTTGTACCCCATCGGGCAGTGTGTGCTAGGTTTACCAGCAACGGTTGTTCGTTGGGTTGTTTCCATTGTTGAATCTCCTTGTGATCAGCAGCCGTGATCAGTCGAAAAATTTGAACCGCGTCGCCAATTCTGCCCTCGGCGGCGTTACTGCGTTTCCCTAAGGGTTGAGATTTAGATCGGCATGATCCTCGAAGAAGATCTTGGTCTGCGTTGTATAACTGTAGTCGCAGGTCATGAAGTTATCGCCGAAGTTCCAAGTTCCCAGTGGCGGACATTCTTCTGCATCGGGCATGGCATGTGTTGCTGAATGGTGTACAATACCCTGAACCAGAAAGCGCCGGAACACAGAATAGGGTTCTGCACCGTTGTTGGCGGTGGCAAACGTACGTCTTTGGGTCGTAGCATCGTCAGCCATCGTGTCCAGAAATGGATCTTGTAGGAAAAATACGCCGTTCAGATTATTGCGCGTTCGGATCAGAGCGCCAGTGTCATTGATGTTTTGCATAGTTTGCATTATCGTTGCCTGCGTTAGCACACCCGCCGCAATTTTGATGGGCGTTCTGTCTTGATCGCCCGCAAACAATGCCACCGGTTTTGTCACGCGCACAGGAATATTAAAGGGTGGGAAGACCACGCCGTATCCCCAAAGCCGCGGTGTAATAATTCCCGTCGCCCGATCAGCATCCCACTGGGACTTGCCACAGGTTGCCACAAGACTGTTGGGGTCGGTTTGGTCTACCCCGTCCCAAATATAGTCCCCCCGTTGATTCGCGCCAGCCAGCAGTTTGGCGACCACACTAAAACCGCGAAACAAATTTGCACGATAGCACAAGAGCGAGAGCGTCATACCGCCGCCCGAAGAAAATCCAGTGGCATACACTTTGTTGGCGTTTAGCTTCGGAAAGCGACTTAAGACCATCGCCCGCAGTTGCTCAACAAAGAGGACATCGGTAAATGTGCCGGGAAGCGCGGCATTCCAGTAGGCCACTGTGTCGCCGAACGAATCTAACACCTGCGTCCCGAGGACACAATTGGGGTCCGTCGGTGTTGTGTTGGCACCGAAACCGGGCTGCATCCACTGAGTTTCCTGAGGATTATTGGTACAGGGATCAGGTTCACCCAAAGGAATTACAAAGGCAATGTTTTGATCAAAGTAATCGCCCCACTTGCCAACGACCATTGCTTCCCGGGTTTGCCCCATACCGTGGAAGGCAAAAATGAGCGGGATCTTCTGTGTTGCCGTTAGGATGGTATCGTAATCATCGGGGATGTGTACCCAAAATTTGCGCTCTCTACCGAACCCATCGATAACTGCATCAAAATTATCTTCGTTGAACATCGAGTAACCGAGGATCACCTGTTGATCCACAGGTATGCAATCCGTAGTACTACAGTCAATGACTTGAGCATTGGCCGAGCGAAACTCTAGCATTGCCGCCAGCACGGCGAGCAAAGCGAACATGAATATCTTTATGTATCTAGCGAACATGTAAATTCTCCTATAATGTAACAATGTAACATGGATGCATAGGCTTCAGCCGCAGTCGTGTGACCGCTCCACGCTCAAGCTCCAATCATCGAGCCGGAAGGTGGTAGCCGGATTTGAGGTTGCCCATTGAACCTTCACCGTGACGAGGCGTTCCTGGTCGCCGGCTACCACACATCGTGAGCGCTCCATAGCATGCGCCTCCCACGAACCTGTACCGTCTGCACCCTCATTCGTGCTGTCAAATGCGAACTCGGTTCCGACGGCCGGATCGGCTTCGACACCATCAACCAGGATTTGCACCTTACAGTAATCCCTGCCGCCACCGGAACACACGGACTCTGCGAAGAACCGTATGATGAGTAGGTCTATGTGTCCAGCAGGAATGATCACCTCGGTGGTCGCATTCGGCAGGTCAGTAAAGTTCACAGCGGTTGTCGTGAAGTGCGCGGTCTGCCGCACAACTTGGACGGCTTCTTGCACGCCGGCGAATTGGCCAGTCACAGCCGCGGGCGCTACCTCGACTTCCTGCATGGCTGCTTGGTCCTGACCTAAAACCATCAATTGCATCAGAAACATGGCGCCAGTTGCGATCACCATGATGCCGATCAGCCTCAGAGGGCGTTGTATCTTCTTCATACCTGGTCTCCTTGAATCAACATGAACATAACGACTTTGTGTTATTGTGACCACCCGGGTGATTGTGTCACACGCCACTAGGATACCCCTGGCCGAGCCGCGTTTCTGTCCAATATTGGACGCGTTTCAAAATCTCGCGCAGAGTAAGAGGGTATAGATAACCGAAGTCAGAAGGCAGAGGTCAGATGCGACGCACGTCCGACGTGCGTCGCATCTGAGCAGATTCACCCTACGTCCAAACGCGCTAGTTAAGCCGCGCCAAGTACGCATCTAACTTTTGCGCTTGGACAATCAAACCGTGTTCAGCGCTGATCTCAATCAGTCCCAGCGCGCGGAAACGTTGCATAAATTCACTGATACGGGGCCGCGTTGTGCCGACCATGGCAGCCAATTCTTCGTGGGTAATGCGTGGTTCCGTAATGTGTGGCGCTATGCGCCTGTTGTGAGGATCTTGCTTGCCCAGTTTGCGGGCCAGGTGCAGGAGGGTTTTACCCAGCCGCTGCTCGCTGTCCGCCGTTACCAAGTCAGCGATGATCGCCTGTTGTTCGGCGATACGCAATGCCAAGTAGTGGACAAAGCCCTCTAGTAGTACGGCTTGGCGTAAGCATGCCAAGAATTGAGGACGTGGAATGGCGCGCACAACCGACCCGGTCATGGCCGTCGCCGTTTCCTGGCGGCCATCCAGACCGGTGAGGCACAACTCGCCAAAAATATCGCCCGCCGTCAGGATGGTCAGCAAACATTCTTTCCCGTCCGGTGCCAGCATCAGCAGTTTGATCTGCCCGCTTTCCACGAAATAGACGGTGGCAGCTTGATCGCCGCAGGTGTAGACGTGGGCATGTTTGGTGAATGTAATCAGACGACAATGCGCAGCGGCTTGTTCGAGCGCGGCACGCAGTTGTTGTTTGAAGCGGTCAACTTGGGGGAGTAGTTGTATCATAATCGTATCACTCCAGATGGGGTATAGATTCCAGCGGATCTGCTGGATTTAGTGTCTGTGTACGGATGTTGCTACCGGCTTGCACCCTGCTGTTATAGGCAAGGTTGTCAGTGTTAATTCCTTGCTGCTTGATTCCCTTGACTGTGTCAAGGCCAACCTGAAGGTTAATCACGCGTTTTCTCCTTTTTAGATCTGTACATAGAACGACTTGGTGTGGCGGTGACCACCTGGGTGATGAGGTCACACGGGTAGAGAATACAGGATAGGTGGGCAATTTTCTGGTATTTACTGCCGAGAATCGCGTCAGAATTACCTCAGCCATATAGATGTCCAGAAAAGTTTTGTCCCATCCTGGCCCTTGAGGATGTGGTACAAAACTTTTCTGGGAAACTATAGATCATTGATTTTGCCCATCAACGTGTTACCACTATTACCTTATTTTTGTACAAATAGAAGGCAATTCAACTTTTTCATTCAAACAGAGGCGGTTTTAACTTGCGAAAACCGGTGATAATCAGCGATTTTTGCGGACAATGAGTTACCATTGGAA
>DAOTTR010000638.1:0-13292 GCA_034437715.1 Caldilineaceae bacterium | reverse complement strand
TGGTGACGCACCATTACAAGTCCAGATTCAATTTGAACGCAACTATCGCTTTCAGATCATTCAACGGTTGCAGAGCAATGAAATCTCCAGCCAAAGCGTGCAAGATCGCCTCGTTGAGTATTATAAATTGCCACCCAATGACGCGGAAGGCGAGTTGCAAACGGCGCTCTGTCCAATTTCGGTTGTTATTCCTCCGGGACAAAGAGCGGCTGTGACAGTTGAGTGGACGGAGCGCTGGGCTGAGGGTGTGATAAACCGAGGGAAAGAGGGTGATGGCGATCGGCTGGGTACCTATAGCGTCTTCTTGGGCTATACCGAACCGTGTAGTCTGGTCAATCAAATCAATGAATAATCGTACGTAGGGACTTTACTCATGCATGATTCAGGAATCGAGATCAAAGCCGAAAACGTCAGCGTCTGTCGTAGTGGCAAGCTGATCCTCCAGGATGTCTCTTTTCAAGTCAAACCCAGCACGTTGACCGCCATCATCGGCCCAAATGGTGCGGGTAAGACGACGTTAATGCGCGCCTTATCTGGGCAACGGCCTGATGATGGCCGGATCTTGCTCAATGGGGAAAATTTATATGCAGATCCAGAATATTGGCTGCAAAGGATTGGTTATGTACCAGTAGATAATGTCCTTCACGATCATCTAACCCTTTCTCAGGCGCTCATCTACATTGGACAGTTACGTCTCCCCAATGAGCCACTGCCAGCAATTGAAGCGCGCGTGGATCGGTTACTCACAGAGTTTGATTTTTACCACGATGATAAACGCCGCAACAGCCCAATCCACGTATTGAGCAGTGGCGAGCGCAAGCGTGCCAACATCTGTGCCGAGCTGATCACCGATCCCCCCTTGCTCTTGCTTGATGAACCGACCAGTAATCTTGACCCCGATGCAGAACGCGATCTGATGCATCGTTTGGCCGATTATGCGCATGAACAGGGACAGACGATTCTTGTCATTACCCATACGCTCAACACCATTGACGCATGTGATGACGTAATCTTCATCGAGAATTCACGTCTGCGTGAATTTGGGCGACGGCAAGAAGTGCTTGCTGCGCTAGAAAAAGATGCGCTGGCGGTAGCACCCGAAGAAACCGCGGCCAGTGCATCAGCTTCGTCCGAATTCTATCGTTGGGCCACAGTTTTCAAAGCGTTTAAAACCAAAAATGAGCACCAAAAGTGTACACAAATGCAGCACGTGCCCATTCAGCCTAGTAAAGCGTCAACGACCCACCCACTGCCGCAGACCGCATGGTTTCACCAGCTGCGCTGCTTGATGCGTCGCTATTTGAGTGTCCGCCGCGGTGATAGGTGGAGTTTGCTGGGTACCTTACTGGCCGGTGCCAGTGGCATTCTCTTCTTCATCTTTCCCGCGGACACGTTTCTCGAACCGGTCGATAAAAGTGAACTTGCCATCGCGCTAACCCAGGCGCGTCAGTCGGTTTATGTGATTGCGATTGTTGTAACACTCATTGGATTGATCACAAGTTACACCGAAATTTCTAAAGAATTCCGCATCTACAAACATGAACGATTGAAGGGGCTATCTCCATCAGCCTACTTCATGTCGAAATGGATTTGGCTTACCGGCATGGTCGGCATTTTGGCACCGATCCTACTCATCGGGTTTGTTGTGCTTATCTATCGTCAGCCCTTTCCGGGGTTTCCTGAACCACGATTTGGCGAAGAGGTTGGCTTGTGGGGGCGGATTATCCGCTTTCAATTGGTTGGTTTGCTCACGGAACGGGTCAGTTGGAGCATTCTCATCACATTGATCTTGACTTGCATCGCCTCAACATCGCTAGGGTTAATGATTTCTGCCCTGGCAGGGGACAGTGATAAAGGCTATCTGTACTTAAGTTTCATTGCGGTCTTCATTGTGCTATTTTCCGGCTTGATCCGCAACGAAGCGCTGGAGCAACTGGTTAACACACTCTCCTTTCTCTCTACAGGTAGATGGGCTTATGAAGGATTTTCGGCAAATATTGAGATCTACTGTTGGATCGATAGTTGGCACTTTGATGAATTCAACAGTACGGGACATCTGATTTCCGTTTGGCTTTCGCTTGGCGCGTATACACTCTTATGCGCTTTCTTTGCCGTTCTGCTACTGCGTGCCCGTGATCCCTGGTATGGATGGTGGATCACACTGCGCGAAACGATCAAGCGGGATGGCCTGCGTATGCTAATGCTGTTGGCTGTTGTCGCGGTATTACTCAGCTATGCACTCTTTCTGCGCCAACAGTCGAGAGAATATCATGTCCTTAACTACTTTAATCGCCAGGTTTATGGCGGTACGAATTTGTACGAGTATGCAAATATCAAGAAGGTCGAAGAGCCGGATCTTCTACAATATTGGAATGGCAAACTGAGCCAATCGTGGTGCGGTGACAGATAGCTATTTGGGGGAATGGCCATAGCGCCCAGTATTAAAGTTAAACCAATAATTGTATCCACAGACAGGAGCTGACCCATGCAAAGACGAGATACGCAACGCAGTGACCGACAATTCCATGATAAGGACTACGATAGAATCGTAACGGTGCAAAAGATGGTGCAAAAGTCAATAGGTAAGAGCCGCCTCCATATTTTGGCTCTCTGCTTTGGTGTATTCATTACGGCCTGTAGTAGCAATGTCGTCTCGCAAAATGGCATCGGTGCTGCCACTGATACGACTGTGGAAGCCACTGCTGAATCAAATAGCACTGAATCAGCTAACACAGCGTCAGACAACACAGTGGCAGAATCTCCCCCTGAAGATACCGCAACGCCGGAAACAGTTGCAAGTGATACATCAACACCCGAAGCACCGCCAACCGAAGCACCGCCAACCGAAGTGCCACCAACCGAAGTGCCACCGGCTATAGAAACCCCGGCCGCATTGTTTTACAATATGCCGCCAGCGATTTTGACCTCGGCAACCGGTTTATATGCATCGCCCAACCGCGCAGAATTTATCGTTCCCGTGACGATTCCGCAAGGCGAAACGATCTATGTGATGGGGCGCAATGCAACGAGCAGCCATCTGCGGACCGTGTGGAACACCGGTGTCGGTTGGGTGCCCGTCTCCTTTACCGACTACAACGGTCAGCGTGACAAATTGGCAGATTTACCGGTCTTTGAACAGGAACCACCAGCCTGTGCCGAGCCCCTCACCACACAATTTGGCTTCAACAGCGAGTGGACCAGTGCCAAGCGGCAACGGATTGTCGTCGTCGCAGATCTGTTTCGCTCCAAGTACGGACCGTTTCCTGGCTCGTCGCTTTCGCTCACAGTCAATGGATTCGAAGTGGAGAGTAGTCGACGCCCAATTGTAGAGAATGGCCAATTCTCTTTAAAGGATGTTGTCTTTTCGCCAGGGCAGGATCTACAGGCGGGCGAAACGGTCGGTTATCTACTCAATACAACCAGTGATGAACCACTAACGTTCATGGCGACGATCTTCAGTATCCCGCAGAATTGCCAATGGGAGATCGATTAAGGCGCTATATCTACAAGAAAGGTAGCAGGATCAACGTGCAAAGAGTCTCGATTGTCATCATCCTATTTCTGTTCGTTGTGGCGTCTGTTCCGTGGCTTGTGAGTAGTTGCACGTCGCAACCGTTGCTGCCGCTCCAGCTTAGTGAGGAACGCTCGAACTATGAGACACGCGTTGCCGTGGCACAACAAGCAACTTTGGCTGCCCAACGCGCTGCAACCAGCCTGCCACCCAGGGTTGTACCGATCGGTACACTCAGTCCTGCTGTGGCGACCGCCATCTTCACGCCAACAATCAACGTTCCGGCCGCGCCATTGACCGCTACAACCGACATAACAACCAACGATCAGATCACATCAACCGATCAAGTGACGTCAATGATCCCCAGATCACAAGAGATCCTCGGTTTCGCAACGGCTGTTATGCCAACATCCAGTGGGGCAAATTCATCGGCAACGATCTTGCGTAGCGCTACAGTAACGCAAACTGCCACGCCAGTAAGCACAGCCGTTGTTGCGCGCTCAACGCCGCCAGCAGCCCCTCCGCAAGCTGTCACTGTTGTACCGGTTGGCACAACAGATAGTACGGTGACAACAACACTAGCTGTAAACACGCCGGCTGCGATCAGCAATACACGAGGCATGACCGCCGTCGAAGATATCATCACCGAAGAGATGCTGCGTGATCAGGTGCAAAAGGGTGATACCGACGGGTCATTCAGCGACATCGTCGTCCGCATTACCCCCGATGGCTTGCGCGTTACCGGCAACGCGGTTGTCATGTTCCTCCAACGGCGTTTTACCATGACAGGTACCTTTGTCATTGAGAATGAAAGCCTGATCGTCAACATCGATTCCATCTTGCTCAACGGTATCGATGTGACGTCGCAATACCGGGTCCAGTTAGAGAGTGAAATCCGCAGCCAGTTATATCAACTACTTCCGCAACGCTTTGTCCAGTCATTTGCCCTAGAGGATGGACAGGTCGTCGTGCAATCTCTCAAACGATGACGCAATCAATCTACCAGAGAACCCTTTTTTAATGGTAATCAAATGACCTCAACTTCTATACCCGAACCCATCGCGATTATCGGCATCGGCTGTGCCTTTCCAGGTGCACGCGGCCCTGAAGCGTTTTGGCAACTATTACGTGAAGGTCGTAGCGCCATTCGCGAGATCCCGCCGGAACGCTTTGGCATCGATCACTATCACGACCCGACGCCAGGAACACCGGGAAAAATTATTACGCGCTGGGGTGGCTTCCTTGAACAGATCGATCAGTTCGATCCTAGCTTCTTCGGCATTTCCATGCGCGAGGCCGAGAGTATGGACCCCCAACAGCGGCTCTTGTTAGAAGTTGCCTGGGAAGCAATCGAAGACGCAGGAGTGACACGCACAGAACTGAGCAACGCTACCACCGGCGTCTTCGTTGGTGTCTCTTCTTCTGACTACAGTGACATGCAACTGCGGCAGCAGGACTCATCTATGCTGGATGTCTACACACTGCCGGGGACTGCGCGCAGCATTGTTGCTGGACGCCTCTCCCACCTGTTTGACCTGAAGGGACCCAGCATTGCTGTGGACACGGCCTGCTCCTCATCATTGGTTGCTGCGCACCTAGCCTGTCAAAGCCTATGGAACGGCGAATGTAACTTGGCGTTAGTTGGCGGCGTCAACGTGATACTCACCCCAGAAGCCTGGTCTGTGCTCTCTTTGGCCCGCATTCTCTCACCGGATGGGTGTGCAAGGGTCTTTGACGCACGGGCCAATGGCTTTATCCGTGGCGAAGGGGCAGGGATTGCTCTGCTCAAGCCCCTTGCCCAGGCGCAAGCTGATGGCGACCCAATTTATGCCGTGATCCGCGGCGGTGCCATTAACAACGATGGCCATAACAGCAGCGTGATGACGCCCAACCAACAGGCTCAAGAAGCAGTCCTGCGGGCAGCGTATCGCCATGCCGGCATCAAGCCGGGACAAGTGCATTATGTGGAAGCACATGGTACCGGCACCAACGTTGGTGATCCCATTGAAGCGCGTGCATTAGGCGCGGTGATGGCAGGCGAACGTCGTTTGGATGCTCCCTGTTTGATTGGCTCGGTGAAGACAAATATTGGGCACTTAGAAGCCGGGGCCGGTATTGCAGGTCTCATCAAAGTGGCACTTTGTCTAAAACAGCGCGCGATACCACCTAGCCTCCACTTCGAGGTACCCAATCCCGCTGTGCCTTGGGACGAATTACCGCTACTGGTCCAACAAGAGTATCGGGAATGGCCAGTAACTGAAGGCATCGCTTGGGCTGGTGTCAGCTCGTTTGGCATCTCTGGAACCAACGTTCACATGGTGCTGACAGATAGAGCTGCTGCACCTTCATCCCAATGCCAAGCTGCTACCGAAGATCTTAATGACGCCAGCTTTGTGCTGCCGATATCTGCCCACACACCAGCCGCATTGGTCGAGACGGTTGCACGGTACCGCAATTTACTGAGTGATGCCAAGGATTGCCGTTCGCTGCATGATCTCTGTTACAGCGCCAGTGTACGACGAACGCACCATGCCCAGCGACTTGCTTTCGTGTTCCATTCACAACAGGAACTGAGCGAGCAATTGAACGCTTATTGTCAGCGTACGTCGGTCACTCCGCCTACTGTTCTATCCCGCGACAAATATGACAGCCCTGTTTTTGTCTTTTCTGGCCAGGGGGCTGAATTTTGGCCGATAGATGAAGCTTTGTTAACCCGCTTCCCCGTTTTTCGGGAAGTGCTCATCCGCTGTGAAGAGTTATTGCAGGCACAGGGAACAGAGTGGTCATTGTTGGCTGAATTGACGGCTACCAGCGAGAACACTCGGCTGCACGAGACGGATGTGTGTCAGGCCGCAATCTTTGCCTGTCAAGTTGCCTTGGCCGCGTTGTGGCAATCCTGGGGGATTGTGCCCTCTGCTGTCATTGGTCACAGTTTGGGGGAGGTAGCCGCTGCCCATGTGGCAGGTGCGCTTTCGTTGGAACAGGCCGTCACGATTGTGCTGCAGCGTGGGCGCATCACCAAACGAGCTGCCGGCGCGGGTAGCATGGCTTTAGTCGGTCTGTCAATGACAGTGGCGACAGCAGTAATCCAGGGCTACGGGTCGGTACTATCCGTAGCAGTCAGCAATAGCCCAACGTCCTCTGTGTTGTCGGGTGATCCGGTAGCACTAGCAGAGATAGTGGAAAAGCTCGAAGAGCGCAAAATCTTTGTGCGTCGGCTGCCTGCGGTTGATTATGCCGCCCACAGCCCGCAAATGGAGCCACTGAAACAGGAACTTGCCCAGGCTTTGCAAGGTTTAACGCCGCAGAGCACCGCTATCCCTTTTTACTCCACAGTAACCACAACTGCCATCGCCGGCACAGCGCTCTACGCGCACTACTGGGCAGACAATCTGCGTGAACCTGTCCGCTTCAACCAGACTGTACAACACGCATTGTCTGAGGGGCATCGTTGCTTTCTTGAAGTCCATCCAGCCCAGGTTCTTCTGCGTCCAATGCAAGAGGTCATGGATCATGTCGGCACAGAAGCTGCTGTCTACGCATCGTTGCGCCGCGGTAATGATGGACCAACTGCTTTATTCCAGACATTGGGCAACCTCTATCGTGACGGCTATGCTGTCCATTGGGAAGGTCTTTATCCCACCGGTGGCCGTCATGTTCGCCTGCCGACAACCGCGTGGCAAAAACGCCGCTGCTGGCTGCCTGGCAGTGATAGGCTAGATAATTTTAAATCACCAAGCGTTAGCGCTGGCACAAATCGACATCCTCTCGTAGGGATGCCCATCCAATCGGCAGCGCAACCCGATACCTATTTTGTACAGGTCGAGCTAGGTCCTGACAGTCCGTCTTATTTGGCCGATCACCGCGTCTACAAGGCGACTGTTCTGCCTGCCGCCGCTTACGTTGAGATGGCATTGGCCGTTGCCGGAACGATCAGGCAAGCAGAGCAACATACGGTAACCGAACTTCAGCTTGAAAAGACGCTCGTTTTTCCGGAAAGCAGCGCAGTCCCAATACAGATCGCAGTCACGACGACCAAAGAGACGCTGTCGCTGGCGTATTACAGTTGCCCAGATGGGAAGGATGGTGGCTCTTGGGTATACCATGCCAAAGCCATTGTCCAATGCACCAGTGCAGACCATAGCAAAACAGCTGTTCAACAGGTAATGCCGACTGCATTTCAACAAGCCGCTGAAGCAACGTTTACAGGTGAAGAGCACTACCAGATGATGGCTGCGCATGGGCTGCATTACGGTCCCTGCTTTCAAGGCATTGACCAGCTTTGGATCGATGGCGCTGGGATAGAAGTGATGGCAAAACTCAATCTACCCCAGCCCATAAGGGCCGAATTGCCGCACTACCACCTCCATCCCGTCTTGCTTGATCTTGCATTTCAAAGTGTGGCCGCGGTCTTGCAATCAGCGGCATCAGCCCAGGCAATTGGCCTCTATTTACCGGTGGCGCTGAATGCGCTCCACATTCACCATTCCCCGCAACAGGCCGCCTACGCACATGCCGTGCTTCACCCACCGAAAGATGAGGCACAGCAGCGCCTCACGGCAGATGCTTATCTGCTCGACAGCGAAGGGCAGATTCTGGTGGAAGCGCAAGGGCTTGTCCTGCAACAATTGACCAAGAGGCAGTCAGTTGAAGGCACAGATCCGAATCAGCATCTTTACCAAGTGACATGGAAAAAGGAACCGCTACCTGTGAGCCCTGAGCGTGCTGCGCCTGGGTGTTGGCTCCTTGTTGGTAACACGGATGGATTGGGGCATGCGTTGGCGGAACAACTCCAACTCGCTGGCCAAGCGTGCTTGTTGATGCCGTCACTGCATGGGGAAGCAGAGCATGCTGGTTGTGTAAATCCTGATTTGACTTGTCAATTGCGTACTGCCTTGGCGCAAACCGACAAGCCGCTCAGTGGGATAATCTATCTGGCTGCGTTAGAGACGACCGTGGATGAAGCAATCGATTCACCCACGGAACAAAGTGCGCTTCTCGGTTTGCTGCACCTGGCTCAACTTCTCGTCCAACATCATGGCGAACAACATGGGGAAGGCGGGGTGCCGCGTCTTTGGTTGGTGACGCGTGCGGCGCAATCCGTGAGGGAAGATGAGTCGATCATTCTCAGCCAGACACCGCTGTGGGGACTTGCGCGCACAGTGAACCTCGAGTTGCCGAGATTGCGATGTAGCAGCATCGATCTGCAAGTTGATTCAGTGCATAAAGAAATCGCGCTTGTTTGTCAGGAAATTCTAGCGGATGGGCCAGAGACGCAAATTGCCTACCGCGGCGGGCAACGCTTCATCGCTCGGCTGGCGCGCTACGCCGCGGATCATCCCAGTCGCAGGCCGCGTCCGTTCGTTCCTGGGGAAGCCATTCGGCTTGAGGCAGCCGCGCCGGGTATCCTTGACAATCTGCTGTTGACCGCAACCGAAAGAATAATGCCTGCACCCGATCAGGTTGAGATCCGTGTCCATAGTGCCGGGCTCAATTTTCTGGATGTGCTCTCTGCACTCGGGCTGCGCCCCGATCAAGCGGGCTCGGATCTGCCCTTGGGGATGGAGTGCGCTGGAACGGTGACACGGGTGGGGGAGAATGTCACGGATCTACAAATTGGCGACGCAGTGTTGGCAGTGGCATCGCATAGCATCGGCAATTATACCTGTACCGCGGCCAAGTTGGTCCGACTGAAACCGACGAATCTCAGCTTCCAGGAAGCGGCAACCGTGCCCATCGCCTACCTCACGGCCTACTATGCACTCCATACGCTGGGCCGTTTGCGGGCGGGCGAACGTGTGCTGATTCATGCTGCCGCCGGTGGTGTTGGGTTAGCTGCCGTCTACCTGGCCCAACACTTTGGGGCAGAAATCTATGCCACCGCCGGTAGCGCGGAAAAACGCGCCTTCTTGCGCGAATTAGGCATTCCCTATGTCATGGACTCGCGTTCACTGCACTTTGCCGATGAAGTGATGGCGCAGACGCAGGGTGAAGGGGTTGATCTGGTGCTGAACTCGCTTGCTGGAGAAGCGATTCCCAAGAGTCTTGCCCTCTTGCGCACCAATGGACGGTTTCTGGAAATCGGCAAGCGGGATATCTATGGGCACAGCAAACTGGATATGGGTCTGTTAAAACTGAACATCGCCTTTTTCGCCATTGACCTGATCCCGCTCATGGCGGACCAGCCTACTTTCTGTGCTGAGATGTTGGCGGAGTTGGTTACGCTATTGGCGAGCGGTGCATTGCCCCCATTGCCCTATACTGAGTTCTCGCTTGCCAGCGCAGAAGAGGCATTTCGGTATATGGCGCAGGCCAAACATATCGGCAAAATCATCATCCGGGTCGATGACGCAATGGCTGCGCCTTTGCAAGTTGCATCGCAAGCGCGCGGTGCGATTCGACACCACGGTACCTACTTGATTACAGGCGGTCTGGGCGGATTGGGCCTCACTATCGCCCACTGGTTGGTAGCGAACGGGGCACGTGATTTGGTGCTCTTGAGCCGACGCGAACCAACGCCAGCAGTAGCTGAAACAGTAGCCACATTGCAGGCGCAGGGCGCAAACGTCGTGACCGTTCAGGCGGATGTCGCGTGTGCGGATCAATTGAAGGCAGTCATCAAACAGATCGATGCGACCATGCCGGCGTTGCGGGGGATCTTTCATGCCGCGGGCATTTTGGATGATGGGCTGTTGCTGGATCTCAATCCAGAACGATTCGCACGCGTCATGGCACCGAAAGTCAATGGTGGCTGGCTGTTGCATCAGATGACGACCCATTTGGACCTGGATCTCTTTGTGCTGTTTTCATCTGCCACAGCGATCCTCGGCTCACCGGGTCAAGGCAACTATGTGGCGGCGAATGCGTTTCTTGACGGCCTAGCACACTATCGTCATCAACAGGGACTCCCAGCACTGAGTATCAATTGGGGCGCATGGGCAGAGGTGGGCATGGCTACGCAAGCAAATCGCGCGGCGAACCTTGCGCAGCAGGGCATCCTCCCTTTCACACCTGATCAGGGTGTCCAACTGTTGGAACGCATCCTTGCCACCTCCGCTGTGCAAGTGGCCGCGGTAGATATCGATTGGGATCGACTTACACACCGCGTTACACTCCCCTTCTTGGAAGGGCTGACCGCGGAAGCGAAGGGCCATAATGGCGCACCGATCGCTGAAGCGGCTGGTGAACTACGCCGACGACTGCAATCCCTTACACCTGATGAATGCCACACAGCCGTGGCGACGCTGCTACAGGAGCAGTTGTCGCATGTGTTGCGCACACCGGTGCATAGCCTTGGTCTGCGACAACCCTTGAGTGAACTAGGTATCGATTCATTGATGACCGTTGAACTGGTGAATCGCATCGAAGCGCAAGTGGGATTAACCCTACCGATGGCAATTTTGCTTGAGAATCCCAACATCGCTGATCTTACAGACCGGATCTGTGATCTGTTAGAACCAGCCTCCTTTCTGACGGAAGGACAGAGCCGACTAGCTAATGAGCAGAATAGTGTAGTCGATAAACATTTTATACGGTCTGTCACTGCGTTAGCCGACGAAGCGGTACTTGACCCATCTATCCAGATCACCGCTGCTGCCATTTCGCGACAGACCTCGTTGCGCCAGATCTTCTTAACCGGTGCCACCGGTTTTGTCGGCTCGTTTTTACTCTATGAGTTGCTACAAAAAACAGAAGGGCAGATCCATTGTCTGGTACGCGCGGCAAACATAGATGATGGTCGCCGACGCATCGTAGAGGCACTCAAGCATAGTTGTCCAGACAAAGAACTCGCTCTGGATCGTATTCACATTGTTCCCGGCGACCTTGCGCAGCCGCAACTGGGTCTTCCCACCACCGAGTTTGACCGTTTGGCCGAGCAGATCGATTTAATCATTCACGGCGGTGCGCAGATCCAATGGCTGGCAACCTATGCGCAGTTGAAGGCAAGCAATGTACAGGGCACAGAGTCAATCCTCCGGTTGGCGACCCACCGTCGACCGAAGCCCTTGCATTACGTTTCGTCCCTGGCGGTTTTTCCCATGATGCAACAAGGGATGTCGCCACTCTTTGCCGAAGATAGTTTGCTGGATCATGCCGGTGTGCTCTATGGGGGCTATGCACAGAGCAAATGGGTTGCGGAAAAATTGGTGACAAGCGCCCAGGAACGTGGGTTGCAGACGATGATTTATCGACCGAGTCTGGTTGTTGGCCACAGCCAAAGTGGCATCTGGCAGGGACATAATATTATCGTCAACATGTTGCGCAGTTGGATTGAACTGGGCATGGCACCGGACCTTGATGCCCATCTGGATCTCGTCCCGGTTGATTATGTCAGCCGCGCCATTGTGCAATTGGCGCTTGGCGACCGCAATCGCGCGGGCGATAACACAAGCAGCGTCTATCATCTTACTGGCCAAAACACTGTCTCGGTGCGCGATCTGATTGATTGGCTGGCGGCATCTGGCTATCATGTGCGTCGCACGCCTTATCAGACATGGCGCGCCGAAATGTTGAAACGGGGAGACAGATCGCGGCAAACTATTCTCGATGCCGTTGGTCCACTGCTGGCACTGCAAGTCTCGACAGAGATTGGCTGGTTAGAACGGTTGCCACGCTATCAAAACCAACGTACTCAACAGGCGCTTAACGGGTTCTCCTGCCCAACCGTGAATGAGAATACATTTCAGATCTATGTGACCCAGTTGAAGCAGCATGGTGTTTTGCCATCTGGGCTTTGAGGGGAACGATGCACCCCATCCCCGATATCAAGGAGGGGAGTCAGCTTCTCCAGTTCGTAGAGGAGTTGGTGAGGAGTTGCGCACGGAGGAGCCATTGAGGATATGGATGACCAACCAATGTTCGAGAAAGCACGCCACTTCCTTGCCAATCACTGCTTGACCATGATCCATGGCATGTGCTTCGGTGACTGGTTGCAACTGCAGCGGCAACCAGGGAACACAATTGCCCCGCACTATCGATCACGCGCGCGTTTTATGACGGCCATGAGTCTGTTCAACAGTGTCGCGGCCAAGGTTGAGCAGCGAATTTATGGGGAGGAAGTGGCAGCCACACAAATCCACCCCCCAATTTTCATATTGGGGCATTGGCGCAGCGGCACGACACTGCTGCACAATCTGTTGGCGTGCGATCCACAGCTTGCGGCACCGACGTTGCTGCAGACATTGTATCCCCATACGTTTTTGACCTTTGAACGCCAACTGCGTCTACTTGGTCTCTTTGTACCCAGAACGCGGCTGATCGATGACATGCAATTCGGCTTCGATGAGCCTCAGGAGGATGAATTCGCCCTGTGTAATGCAACGCTGCTCTCGCCGTATTTGAGTTGGCTCTTTCCGCACAGCCAAGAGAACTTCGACCGTTTCCTGACATTGACCGATATGACACCACAGGAATACGCACGCTGGTCTCAGGCACTCATGGATTTTCTGCGCAAGGTGACCTTGCGCACTAAGCGCCGTCTTGTGTTGAAATCACCGACCCATACAGCGCGGATACGGATTTTGCTTGAACTTTTTCCAGAGGCGCAGTTCATACATATTCGGCGCGATCCATACGCCGTCTTTCAATCCACCAAGCATCTCTATCAGACAATGTTACGCACGACCACTCTGCAACAGGTTAGTGATCTGGATTTGGACGAGCTGATTCTACGGCGCTATGAGATTGTTTATGAACGATTTGTTGCAGAGCGACCATTGATTGCAGCGGCGAATTATACGGAACTTAGTTTTGAAGAATTGATAACGAGTCCACTCCATGC
>DAOTTR010000637.1:0-6720 GCA_034437715.1 Caldilineaceae bacterium | reverse complement strand
CACCAGCAGAGCCAGTACACCCCGCAGTGTCAACACCGGCTTGTTACGCACAAAGTGGGTGGCCAGCAATAGTGTAAAACTGAGAAAATAGGCGGCAACAATGGCAAGTACATAGACATCCGTCATTGACAGTTGGACACCACTGCGTTGTCCGAAGAAAATCGAGAGTGCCAGTATACAAGTGGGGATCACAAGGCCAAGCAGGGCGATCAGGCTGCGATCAGAATATGCCTGTGGATTGCGCCGGCGAACTTCCCATAGTAGCAGCGCAATAAACGCCAAGATCAGGGTAGGACCGGTTGTCCAGTGTGTCAAAAATGCATAGCCCCAAAAGATAAACCCTGCTACTAATGGGCTCATCAATGTGAACACGACCAAAACGAGCCAATCTGCCTCGTGCATGCGTAATTCACCATGAAAGAGCTGGAGTCGATCCGCCGGAATGCGACGCGCCGCAACATAGCCGAAAAAGAGGGGAACGGTAACCAGCAGTTGCCGTAGCGTGCTATTGAATGGCGCACCGCCAACATGGAACCAAACCAGGGCAATGGCAAGTAAGAGACCAGAAAAGACCCAAAAACCAGCCAATGCGCCAGCGAGTTTTAGAGCAAAGATCGGCAACTGTGGATAGTGTCCATCTTTGTATAGCTCATGCTGGCATTCTGGCCTGGTGACAACGGCAATGGTGATGGGAATCACCAGCGCGGCAATGGCAAATTGGATCGCGGCTGTTGCACGCGTCTGCACATCGTCCAGCGGCCAGCGCAGGATTGGGGTCACCAGCCATATAGTAAGCAGCCAAAGCGCCAAACAGATGCAGGCTGCAAGCAACCCCTGTGGTGACACCCGATCGGTCAGCTTCCGCGCAGCGTAGAGTAATCGTCCCTCCCAGCTTGACTGCATGTGGGCAGAGGCTTCAGACCAGCGAAAGATACTTTCACTCCATCGGTTGATCGCATCGAAGAAAAAGCGCGGGGAGAAGGGTGCATTGATAATAATATCGCCGCTACCAGTGTGTACAGGCCCAGCCACGGGAACATGAAAATGGGTCTCATTGTGTATGGTGCTCTGGGTAGGTGTAGACGCCGGTATATCACCCTGACTTTCTTCGTTCTGCCTTGTCTGTTGGTCAGTAGCCATCTGTGTCATACTCCAGAGAAGCTGCTCAAATCATTTACTTGTGGGAATAACTATTTCTCTTGACGCATCTTTCACAAGATGCGAGTTCATTCAAGAGGTGAAATGCGGACATTATCGATCCACATGCGCCCACTGGCTCCTTCACTGACGACAACACCCAAACTGCCTTCTGGGTAGGTATCGTCCTGAAAGCTACAGATCTCCTCATCATCCAGTATAAACGTATATCGGTTGTCGTGTACGGTGATTTTGAGGTCATGATCCCCCGTATAGCGGCGTGCCAGGAGGTCGAACATTTCGCCCCACTGATTTGTTGAAGGGGTGAGTCGCGTGCCGATCTTATTTTGGTAGATGGTGCAGGCGACACCCCCATTGGCGACCGTAAACCAGTAGCCATCGGTATTGCCCTGAAAATGAATGAGCACATGAAAGTTGCTAAAGGGCACATTGACATTGCCGCTGTCATCCAAATGCTTGATCGTACCAAAATCGAGTTGGACGACATAGCGCGGCCAGTCTGGATTGGCAATGAATATGCTGGCCAGACCATCCTCAAAGCGTCGGACTTGCAGATGCTGATTGTTGACCCCCCATTCGCCCTGCGCATTTTCCCAGGTGAGCTTGACGGTGCCATCAAACGATTCATAGAGTGGTAGATCCGGTTGTGGTTCCGGGGTAGGGGTAGCCGTTGTAGTTGGCGTCACAACTAGCGTAGGTAACGGCGGAGGCGATGGTGTACTTGTTGGGGATTCTGCCGTGAGAACCAGCAGTGTCCCCAATGGCGGCAATCCTGCGGCGGACGACACACGCGCAATACTCCCGTTGGAACTCACGCTAGTGATTTGGAGGATGTGTGGTTCATCAGCAAATGGCAGCGTATCGCCCCCGGGCGTCAATTGGACAGCTTCAAGTTGATCGCCTACTTTGACTGGTACATGAGGAGCTAAACGCACGGTGCCATCGGTCAGCATAAACCCAACAAAGTTGCTATCTACCGGCGTTATACTCGCTAAGTCCACGGTATCGAGCTGATCATCAAGTTGCAAGGCTGCCAGAGAATCCAGCGGATAATTTTCATTTTGGAAGAGGACCTGCACGATCAGATTGCCAACATTTTTGTCTACCACAAACGCCACCGCTACATCAAACTCAAGGCCAGCCGCATCTTGCCCATAGATGGCCAGGAATTGGCCCAGATCGTACTTGACTAGGTCGGGTCCTTCAATAAAGTAGCGATTGGCACCTGGCGCGGGACGTGCTACCGTCGAACGTTGTGCAACAGACGTAGCCGTTGATGTAATTGCTGCCGACGTGGTGGATCTCGTGAGATTGCCAATTACAGCCTCGGTTGGTGCATCTGTTGCCGTCCCTGCCAGCGTCGGCCATAGTGGGTTTGCGATGATAAAGTTCCATACAACAAAGGTGATACCAACAATAGCGGCAATGGGCAATAGTACAAAGCTCCAGATGCGTCGCTGCTCGCGCACATTCGTGCGCTTAGGCTCGTCAGGTACTTGGGAGGGTGTTACAGATTTGGGCATACCGGCAATGAAAGTTTGTGGGTGGATAGCCGTTGGCGGTTCACCAAAGTGTGTCTGTGCAGCGCCATATAGCTGCAATGCCATCCCTTCACCCAATCCGGCTAGTGCAATCTGACTCTGCCCTAAGTTGAACGCCTCTTGTACAGAACGCCCATAGCCCAATGCGCGGTAGAACGCTGTGGCAAATTGGATCGACGCTGCATCAGGGAGTTCATGACTGATGCCCACCACACAGTCGATGACTTCTACCAAACCTTTCGCCTGTTCGTCGGTGTAACAGGCGTTGAGCACAACACAGCGAATCTGATCTTTCAAAACCGCAAAGAGCGCACGCAGCGCCTTTCCGCTCACTGGCGTAGCGTTACCGTTGGCATCTTGCAGGATGATCTCGTTGGTGGCGCTACCGTGACCGCTAAAGTGGACGATGTCGGGTCGGTGGCGCAGCAGTAGATCCTGCAGATCATCAATGCGCACCGCTTGGTGGACAGCGATATCAAAGATGCGATACTCAGCCTGACGCAATGCCTGGTCGATGGCGCGCGCTTCTTCATCTGTACGCGCCCGAACCGTGTCAAACGGATTCGCGGTTAGGAAAAGGATCTTGATGCGTCGTTGCGCTAGTGTCGGCGATGCAGTTCGGCTGGTTGTGGTGACATCATCGTTGGCTATTTTTTCTTCACGACTAGTGGTTCCACTAACATAAATATGGCCGCTGCCAGTGTGAATTGGGCCTGTCACCGGGCCATGAAAATTTGTTGTGTTGACAGCATCACCGTAGTCGATGGTAACATTGGGTTGTGCGCGGCCAGGCACAGATTGTTGTGCATCAGCTACCTCGTCAACCGCAATCTGCTGCCAGTTGATGTGCATCAATTGCGCCGGCTGTTCTAAGCGCGCCAGTAGTGTAGCGGCTCCCCAGAAGGCAACGGCTTTGGGATTCATCCCGGCTGTGGCGCGGTCCAAGCTGGCAAATTTGAGTGAGCCCAGCAGGGTGAGCGTCAACGCCACATAATACTCACGCCACTGTTCGCGCACGGCAAGATATTGCCGCGCATGGTTGCGGATGGTGGTAAGGGCGATAAAGGCGCTCTGCAATTGGGGCATGTTTTGCAGGAGTGGTTGGGGAATAGAGAAGTAGCCTGTTGCATTGGGAGCGCGCTGGGTGACATAATCCAGCCAGTTGTACATTACATGGATGGTGGTGGGCGGTAGTTGCCGATCGAAGAAGTGGGCAGTCACTACATACAGCAGTAGTTCGCTCTCCAAGCGCGCTAAATCAACCAAAACGTGGTCACGGTGGGCATGGGCGCAGTCGATTAAAAAAGTTGTCTTAGCGTCAACGTCGACGAGCACATTGCCCATGTTAAGATCGCCATGCACCGTGCCAATGCGCATTGCCGTCTGCTCCTGTAAAAGTGCCGACCAATGTAAGAGCGGGTTAGGCAATCGTTCGTTGGTTCCAGCCAGGTGAATCAACGGCTGGGTGAGATCCATTGTTGGCGGCAGCACATTCCGTAGCGCTTCTTGCAAGAGCAGTTGCCGCGTCTTCATCACGCGTCCCGTCAAGCTGCCGACCCTTTCGTGCAAATGGTACTGGTTGAGATTGGCAATATTGCCAATGCGCAGGCGGTAAGCGTAGGCGCGCAGCCCTTCCGGTTGCGGCAGATCCAAGGTAAGCGTGCGGCCCGCCGCGTCGATCTCGGTGATGACAAAGTTGTGCAGTTGCACCCAATCGTCGCACTGGAGTTGGGGATAGCTAGCTGGCTCTTGCGTTGCGTCCAACTGAAGCGCTGGCGTCTCTGTCGCGTCAGCAAATTCCAGCAACAAATTGACCGGCAAGACGCGGTCATAGGTGGCGTTCAGCCGCCGCTGCACCGGTGCATCTGTTGTCTTCCAAATCCGGTCAAGCTGCGGAAAGAGACGCTTTTCGAGGACAGTCCACAGTGCATCCGCCGATGCACTGTGGACGTAGCTACGTAGCGTCTCTATGGCAAAGATGCCATTGCCCGCCAACTGATAACGGGCAGCGCTATAGCCAGCTGTGCTGCCATCCGCTACGCTAACAGCAACGGAGGCTAGTTGTCCGCTAATCGGGACAAAGTCGGGGAGTCTGCTGGCGATATCTTGCGCGGCGCGCCACTCCTGATCGAGTAAATGACTGGGGCCGATCTTGACGACAACCGGTAGTTCTTTCTCCCCAGCCTGGCGCGTAGGCTCCACCAAAAAGACATAGGTGCCGCTCTGCCCTTCGATGAAATGTTTAGTGACGGATGCCACTGCATAGCCCGCAAAGCTTTGTTCAAGGAGCGCGATGCAATAGGGTGGGTATTTTTGGGGTACGCGAATTTCAATACGGACGCCCACTATCGATCTTTCCCTTTATCTCTATCTCTGTCAAGATGATTGGCATTGATACATACGCCCATTATAGCAGACAAATCTTTTTTGGACCTACTGAATCTCTATTTAAGCCCTATACCATTCCAGCAAACAATGTGCCAGCCAGTTGCCATCCTTGTGAGTGTTGTCGGCAGATCCCTAGTTGGACAAGCCGCTCGCCAATCGCATCAGGGATCGCGTTTGCGCCGTAGCTTGTGACCACCGCTTGCAAGGCCTGTTGCTCTTGAACCGATAGCCCGCGCCCAATCTCGCGCAGGCGCAGTTGAATGCCAGGTTCTTGCAATAATGCCTTATCCCAGGCAGCGTCAGGCAACTGAGAAGTATAAGTCAGCCACCAGCGCACCACTGCTTTGAGCAATGTCGGATAGCCGCCACTGAGGGCAAGAAATTGCTGAATGTCGGCCGCAGTGGGTTTACGCGCAGCAGCCTGGGCGCGTTTTGCAATCACAAACTCGCTGTCTTGTGTGGTCAGGCTACCGACAACACAAAGGTGGGTTGAAAGCAGCCGGCCCAAATCACCCAGGGCGTCAATCGTATCCAAGTAGGTTGGCGTGATACGCATCCCCAGTAGATAGGTAACTGTCTCGCGGAAATGATCGCGCAGAGAACGTAAAGGATTGCCAAGCGTAAGTTGGACATTGCCAGCAAATTGATCGACCCGATCGAGCACAAAGACAAGTGTGACTTGATCTGCTTGATAATGGGCCAGAACGGCAAATAGCGTTGTCTGCAGCACAAACGTATCGGTGTTGTTCAGGTGTGCCTGACAAGCCTGGCGCAGATCGGGCGGAAGTCGGCTGGGTAGGTGCGGCGCGGTTTCGAGTAAACCCCGCAGGAACAGACGATAGAGGGTAGCTGGCACCGGTTCGGCCAGTGGCTGCATCTCTATCCATACGGGCATAATCGTTCGTCGACTTGCGGAAAGATAGCTGGATAGACGATCTGGGTGATTGGCAAAATAGCGCAATAGTGTTGAAACGCCACTGCCCGCCAATCCAAGCACAATACCGCTTGCTCCAATTTCGCTCCAATGCGCCAATCTTACCATCTCGGCCCGGCGATAAGTTGCTGGATAATCCGACCAGGGCGAAGGGGTGCTTCGGTAAGCGTCTTCAGCTTGTTCCTTCTGCGGAATCTCGCCTGCACGTCTGGCTAGTACCCCGTGCTGTTCCACTATCCCATATCGCACAGAGCGTAGCAAGCGAGTCCGCTCATCGCCATGTATCCCCAAAATATCGGCAATTCCGATTACCATTTCCGGGGTATCAGGACGGGTTTGCCCATTGCGCCAGCGCGATACCGTCGCCGGATTCACGCCGATGCGCTGCGCCAACCAAGCGCCGGAGCGGTCGTGGAGAGACAGATACTGATCTAAGAATTTCGCAAAATCAGGGTAATAATTCATGGGTCATAACTATTCATAGGGAGAAATAGGAAGGGAGATGAAAGGCTGTCCAAAAATAGCATCAAGCAAAGTTATTGAAGCGCGCTAGGGTCTGCCAGACCCTAGTACAGTTGGGCGTAGATACCACGGCAGTTAATCAGACACGTTACTCGTGTACATCATGGTAAAAATAGGGTACCTTATTTACGCCGGGATCTACTAGCGCGCTAGCGACGTGTCTCAGTTGGCCACGGC
>DAOTTR010000636.1:0-4247 GCA_034437715.1 Caldilineaceae bacterium | reverse complement strand
AAGGTACCCTATTTTTACCATGATGTACACGAGTAACGTGCCTGATTAACTGCCGTGGTATCTACGCCCAACTGTACTAGTAGATCCCGGCGTAAATAAGGTACCCTATTTTTACCATGATGTACATGAGTAACGTGCCTGATTAACTGCCGTGGTATCTACGCCCAACTGTACTAGTGATGCTGATTTTGGGAGCAGGGACTCCCGTGACAGCGAATAGCCTATTTGAACAGGCCAAGGCTGAGCATCTCAAATTGGGCATGGCGACCATCTACCGCACGTTGGAGATGCTTGAGGAATTGGGGTTGATGCAGCGGTTACATGACGGTAAAGGCTGTCATGGTTATCTGCCAGCCGATAGTAGGGGCGGCTTGCAGCCGCCCGTTCGCAGCGAGCCAAACGCGGGGCGGCTGCGCGGCCGCCCCTACGCATGATTTTGTTTGGCAAGCGCTGGATCCTCATTGCTTTGAAAGTGCCTAAGGAAAAGACAACTTCCCAGCATGGCGTGACAGCCATTGACCATTCGCAGTTAGCCATTGATGATTGACGATCAGAAGGCTGGCAAGGGGCGGGTAGTGGGGCAAATTTGGAATTGCTGCGTTACCCACTTGGTTAGAAGACAATTTCCGTGTATGATTACCATTCTATGGATACAACACCTTTTTCACCCGATCACAACAGTGACCCGCACAGCGAACAACCCAGCGCGCAACCCGGTGAGCCGGTAGGCGACTATCGCAGTGGCTTTGTGGCTGTGATTGGCCGGCCTAATGTGGGCAAATCAACCCTGTTGAATCGATTGTTGGGGCAGAAGCTGGCGATCACCAGCCCCAAACCGCAAACAACGCGCGACCAACTCCTCGGCATTCTCACCGAAGCGCATGCCCAGATTATGTTTTTGGATACGCCTGGCATTCATAAGCCGAAACATAAACTGGGTGAATATATGGTGACCGTGGCGGACGAAACGATTCGCAACGCTGATCTTGTCCTCTGGCTTGTTGATATCAATGCCGCGCCCACCGAAGAAGATGTGGCGATTGCCAGCATGTTACAGGACTTGCACAGCCGCAAAGTGTTGCCGCGCTTGTTGTTGGGCTTTAATCAGGCTGACCGCTGGACGGGGAACGCCGCCGTCACGACGACACGGATGGAACTCTATGCGGCGTTGTTGGGCTGGTATCAGAATGCCGAGGCAGCGGACCAGCCGCTGATTACGGCGCTCTTTAGCGCGCAGCAGGGCGAGGGCATCGAGCAACTGTTGACGATCTTGCGCCAATCGCTACCCCTGGGCCCCCAATACTACCCCGAAGATCAAGTCACCGACATGCAGACACGCTTTATTGTCGAGGAACTGATTCGTGAGCAAGCGCTCAATCTCTTGGATCAAGAGGTGCCGCACGGTATTGCGGTGGAAGTCGATGAGTTTACCGAACGCAATTCAACCATGACCTACATCTCCGCGGTGCTCTATGTGGAGCGGCAAAGCCAAAAAGCCATTGTGCTGGGCGAGGGTGGGCGCATGATCAAAGCCATCGGCCAAGCCGCACGGCCCGCCATCGAAGAAGTAGTGGGCACCCATGTCTATTTAGAATTGTGGGTCAAGGTCTGGGAGAAGTGGCGCAAGAAATCGGGTATGTTGCGGCAATTGGGCTATGCTGTGCAAAAGTAAATAATAGTCAATAATCAATTGTCAATTGAAAATGGTCAATGAGTGCCATGCCAAGCTTGGAAGTTGGTCCTTTCATTGGCAATTAGCCATTGACAATTGATTATTCGTAACAGTTGATTTCCTGTTCCCGACTGTGATATGATCGCGTTCGCGAAACCGTTGCGCGCTTTGATGGAAAAATGGCTAACATCATGGATCCACATGCACTAAGAGTGCTTGAATACGAGAAGATTCTCAATCGCCTAGCTGAACATTGTGCCTTTAGTGGCGGCGCAGAGCTTGCCTATGCGTTGCTGCCCAGCGACGATTTGCAGACGGTGCGCACCTGGTTGGCGCAGACCGCCGAGGCGTACAAATTGCTGGAGCAAAAGAGTGACCTCAGCTTTGGCGGCGTCAAGGATCTGCGCACCCAGTTGGAAAAAGCCGAGCGTGGGTCGTTGATCTTCGCATCCGAATTTCTGGAGATCAAGCATACCCTTCAGCGCGCGCGCAGCCTGCGCAACACCTTGACCCGCTTGGAAAACAGCTTTCCTCTCCTAGCCGAGATGGCGCACAACATTGAACCCTGTGATAACGTGGTGGCCGAGATCAGCCGCTGTATCAATGACCGCGGTGAAGTGGTCGATGGTGCTAGCGATGCTTTGGCGCGCATTCGCAATGAGCTACGTACAGCGCAAGATCGCCTGCTCTCTATTTTGGATCGCCTGGTACAAAGCAGCGACGTCAAGCCCTATCTGCAAGATGCGCTTGTCACCCAGCGCCAGGGACGCTATGTGATTCCCGTACGTTCCGAGTATAAGGGCAACATCGACGGCATTATCCACGACCAGTCGGCCAGTGGCGCAACGCTCTTTATTGAGCCGCTCAAAGTCGTGCAGCAGAACAACGCCGTGCGCGAACTGGAGTTGCAAGAAGCCAAGGAAGTGCGCCGCATTTTGACCGAACTGACCGAGTTAGTCGCCGATGAAGCGGTCTATATTCAGCGCAACGGCCAGATCTTGGGCGAGCTCGATTTTACTTTTGCCAAGGCCAAGTATGCCTACACGCTGGAAGGCTCGGCCCCCGAAGTGATTCCCTTCCGCCAAATCAAGCCGAAGCCACATACCAATGGCACGCGCAACGGTCAGGCCAAGAGTGATGCCGAGGAAGAGCAACCCTTTTTCCACCCTGGCTCTGTAATCGATTTGCGCCGCGCCCGGCATCCGCTACTGAACCCGCAAACGGTGGTCGCGGTCGATGTCTACCTGGATGATGAGACCTTTATGATCATCATCACTGGGCCAAATACAGGTGGCAAGACGGTGACGATCAAGACCGTCGGGCTGTTGGTGCTCATGGCCCAGTCGGGCTTGATGATTCCTGTCGAGCCGGGCAGCACGCTCTCGATCTTTGAAGGTGTCTATGCCGATATTGGCGACGAGCAGAGCATCGAGCAAAGCCTTAGCACCTTTAGCAGCCACATGACCAATATTATCGCCATCTTGGAAGAGGCCGATCCAAGCAGTTTGGTCTTTTTCGATGAGTTGGGCGCCGGGACAGATCCCGATGAAGGATCGGCGTTGGCGATGGCGCTGCTCGACAATCTGCGCGATCGCGGCATCACCACCTTCGCCACGACCCACTATAGCGACTTGAAGCTCTACGCGCACACGACAGCCGGCGTGCGCAATGCCTCGGTCGAATTTGATGTCGAGACGCTGAGCCCCACCTATGAATTGAGCATTGGCTTGCCAGGGCGATCCAATGCCCTGACCATTGCGCGCCGCTTGGGGCTCAACCCGGTAATTGTCGAGAAAGCTGAAAGCATTGTCCGGCCCGACACACTGGAAGCCGATGCATTGTTGGATGAGATTCGGCGGGTCAAGCAAGAAGCACAACAGGCCGAAACGCGCGCCAAGGATCGCGAGCGCCAGGGTCAGTTGTTGGAACATGATCTACGCTATCAATTGGCCAAAATCGAAGAGGCACGCCGCGCTGTGATCGCCGAGACGCGCCAGATCATGGAAGCTGAGTTAACCGAGGTGCGCGGTGAAATTGAACAACTGCGCCGCCAGTTGACGCGCGGCGGTGTCGCCGGTGCGGGGACACACGATGACTTCTTGGCGCGCGCCGCCAAAGAGTTGGCCCGCCGCGAACACTCGGATCAAGAGCTCAATCGCGAGGTGATGATTCCGGGCGAAGCACAAGAGCGCTTGGCCGGCCCCATCGAAGTGGGTGATCGTGTGTGGGTGGCGAGTTTGCAGGCCAGCGGCATCGTCTTGACGATTAACGAACGGGTGGGCGATGCCGATGTACAATTGGGTAATTTCCGCCTGAAGTTGCCCCTGAAACGGCTGGAGTTGCGCCAAAAAGCCAGCACGGCCACAACCGGGGTTGAATCGTCGGGCGTGCGCATTCAATCGCAAGGCATTCAGGAAAGCCCAGGCATGGAGTTGGATCTGCGCGGCACACGCGTAGAAGAGGGGCTGGATCGGTTGGAAGGCTATTTAAACAACGCCTACATGGCTCGGTTGCCCTGGGTACGCATTATTCACGGCAAAGGCACGGGAGCCATGCGCGACGCGGTGCGCAATGT
>DAOTTR010000635.1:0-8813 GCA_034437715.1 Caldilineaceae bacterium | reverse complement strand
TAGCTACTTTATTTTTGGACAGACCCTAAGTGTCTGTCCAAGAATAACATGGATGATTTTAGACAGATTTACTTGGGTAACATCACGTAAATTCACTATTTTATTTCTGGACAGACCCTAAGGGTCACCACCCTTTTTTTCGTTGTGCTTGCACCCAACTGCAGGTCAGCGGCCGAACATAAAATCCCAGATAATGCCATGCACCACTTGTTCGACAGGCGCGTGATCATCGGTGAAGATTACGGTATCTGCATCCGGGTGGAGCAGACGCGTTTGCGGCAACGCACTGTTTGCAAATGTTTGAAACTCAGCGGGTAGCGAATCCGGCAACTGTGCCAGTTGCGCGGCAAAGTTGGGTAAAGCCATGGGCCGGGCATTGGCGATCAGCAGTGAATTGCTCAATGTATCGGGTGGGCCGGGTTCATCAATTGCATAGACCGTCGGAAAGACCTGGGTTAACGTCGCGGCAAGTGTGTCAACAAGCGCATAGTTCGTCGCCGTGCGCCCAACATTGATCGCCACAACGCCATCCGGCGTCAGATGTTGCTGGACGAGCGTAAAAAATTCTACCGTGGTCAAGTGAAAGGGAATATAGGGTGGGCGATAGGCGTCAATCACAATAATGTCCCAGCGCGCCGTAGAAGGTTGCTGCGCCAGCCAGCGTCGCCCATCGGCGGCTATTGCGGTCAAGTTGGGTTGGTTCATGCCAAAGTACGTCTGTCCCACCGCAATAATTTGCGGATCGAGTTCGATGCCGGTAATCGGGAGGGGGCCATAAATATTTGTATACAACTCACTGACTGTCCCAGCCGCCAAGCCAATCACCAACAAATTCTGTGGAGCCAGTTGCGCACGTGCTTGAAAGAACGGTGCCAGCAGAAAGTAATCCCAAATACCCAGACTTAAAACACTATCTGGGTGCGCAACGCTGTGAATGCCCACCCCATCATTGAGTTTAAGATGCCGTTCACTGCCCCATTGGCGCACCGCAATATAGTTGTAGAGACTTTCGTCCTCATAAAGGATCGGACCGGCAGTGCCATCATCCCAACTACCGCGCACCGTTGTGCCCGGCGCTGACCCAAAGGCCATCAACAACACGATCACCAGTGCCAGCAGCGGCACCCAGCGATGTTTTTCGCGCAACGCGCCAATCGACAGGACGACCAGCAGCGTCAACGACAACAAATAGAAGGTCCAGCGCGTGCCATAGGTCGGGATCAGCCAGAGTACAGGCAGAAAGGTACCCAGTAGGCTACCCATGGTCGCCACGGCAGAGAGCCGCCCGGCCACCTGCCCAGCATGGGTCAGATCATCGAGCAACAAACGCACCGCCCACGGGCTGATGGTGCCCAACAAGGTGATGGGAATGCTGAAAAGTAACAAAACACTCACCAGCGAACCGAGCAGCGATCCCACTTGAAACGTTTCCAGACCCGCAGCAGCCCAGCGCAAAACCCAAGGGCTACACGCGGGAATCAATGCAACCCCCAGCGCGCCCAATGTCGCCGCAATTTCCAGACCGCGGCGATGGGGAAAGCGATCGGCCAATTTGCCGCCCAACCAGGCCCCAATCGCCAAATAAAGCAAGATTAGCCCAATTAAGGCGGCCCAAACAAGCTGATTATTACCAAAGGCCGGTTCCAACAGGCGCGACGCACTTAGCTCCACCCCCAATGTAACCGCGCCGCCGACAAAGACGAGCGTTGAAAGATACTTCACACCGGTTTTATGCGCTCCTCTACACGACATAACCACATACACATCTGCTTATCGGGAGCCAGCATGGCAGAGCGAACTTCTCATTGTTCTATTATAACGCATTCGTCAAGTTTCATAAATCGTAATCATTCTAATCGAGTGGGCGATGTGGCGGTCGCCCATCGGGAGATTGCTGGAATAGTTCGTCGCGGTCGCGATCTCGTCGATTTGTCGTCGCGTCGGCCTGCTATGCTACCCCCACAACGACGAAGCGATGTCAACGATAGCCCATTCGTTGTGGCAAGAGCAGGCCATCACCGTCGATCCCGACGAAGTGGAAAAACAGGAAAGAGACGCGGCGTGAAGTAGCTACTACGTTTCTCTTACGCGCGTTTTGTAGAATTGTCGCGCGTTCCCCACGTACCCTGCAACGTAGCAAGAGGAGTGTATGTCAACAACCCAGTGTATAGTTCTATTGTGCAGTTCGATCCACTTATCACAAGGAGTAAACAAATGAAGTTGATCCCGCGTTTTTTCATTGTGTTATGGTTCTTGTTGGCTGGCTGTGTGCCAATTCAGCCACCCGCGGCGGCACCAGTCGCCGCCCCCGCTAGTGCGAGTGATGCCGCCGTGGCTGGCCCCGTCGCTGAACTGGCAGGTGAATTTGAACTGGTGCAATTGATTGTAGACTTTCCTGCTGGCACCTGGACGCCTGCGCACACGCATGGGGGCATGTTGTTGGTGACCGTGTTGAATGGCGAGCAAACGGTGCGTGACGAACAGGGCACCGAAAAGATCTACAAAGCGGGTGAAAGTTTCACCGAGACACCGGGTGAGTATCTCGAGATCGGCAACGCCGGGGAGAGCCTGACCACCGTCTCGGCGGTTGCCCTGCTGCCCATAGGAGCGAGCCTATCAACGACGAAAGAGGGCATCAGCACAGACAATGCGCCGCCAGGCCCCACCACAATCTATCAGAACAGACTGGCAGTGACAGAACCGCTCGGTGAATTTGAACTGGTGCAATTGGTTGTAGACTTTCCCACTGGCACCTGGACGCCTGCGCACACGCATGGGGGCATGTTGCTGGTGACGGTGTTGAATGGTGAGCAGACTGTGCGTGATGAGCAAGGGGCTGAAAAAATATACAAAGCCGGTGAGGCTTTTATTGAGACACCGGGTGAGTATCTCGAGATCGGCAACGCCGGGGAGAGCCTGACCACTGTTTCGGCGGTTGCCCTGCTGCCCATAGGAGCGAGCCTATCAACGACGAAAGAGGGCATCAGTACTGACAATGCGCCACCTGGCCCTACAACGTTGTACCAGCAAAGGCTGGCAGCGCATAGTGTGGCTGCACCTTAACATTTAAATCGCGCAGATGGTACAGCATCCACTTCCGCTTTGATTTGGCCGTGGCGCAGAAGGTGCTTGCGCATGCCCAGGCGGATTGAGCGCTGGCAAGCAAATAGCGAGTAGACCGGCAGGTGATCGGCACGATGAAAATGCCGATCACCTGCTATGAATGAGCGTAACGCTCCCGGTGGTGAATGCGATTGGCCTGAATCGTACGCCAACGTTAAATTCGTGTTGAATGAATTCAACACCTGCGACGGCGAACGTGTTTAAACACGTTTTCTATTCCAGGCTCTGAATGAATTCAGAGCAGCAGGTGATGAAATTTAACGTTGTCGTTATAGTTACTATTTGACTCGGCTATTAGCTGGAATTGATTTCGTTTCTGGCTTTGTAAAATGTGGATGCTGCTGGAAAAGATAATGAAATGATCGGGATTTTGATACAGGGGGTGTTATGCAGGGGGTACTGAGATGGAGTCTCCGTATTCTTGGAGTTGTTTTAGTCAGTATCTATATAATTCGTGTTTATGAGGAGCAAAGTTATGATACTTGGCAAGCCTTGTTAGGGGGTCTGATCTCATTCTTGGGTTCATTTGCTGGTCAGGCAAAAACAGATGAAGACAATGATCTGTCATCGAGGGGTGCAAATCGTAATTCAAGCAGACAAGGAACCAAATTCTTTCTATTTACCGGGCAACTTACGCTTATAATTGGCATTCTGGCAATTCCGTTTAATAACGAAACAGGATTGGGTCTTATCCTGATCGCGATAATCTTATTAGGTGTTCATTGGATTATTGCAAACAAGATCTTTTCACCGTCATCCACGGTAACAGGGGCTAGTTTGGCAGGAATCTTTATTCTAGGGGTGGTATTATTGTTTTTAGCCCCATACCGGGGCATTTTTGTCTTGGGGTATGGGGTTTGGTGTTGGTGGAAAAGCACGGTCGGAATACCCGCCCTTAGCCATCATTCTTCATCGAATTATTTGCCGCCCAGGGGTTGGTATCTTATGGTGGTGAACCCAGAACGATCTGGATTAGCCCGTGGCTATCGGTTCCCCTTGAGTCAGGCTACCACAACTATCGGATGCTCTCCGAGCAATGTTATTACTATCGAGAGCGAATTAGTTTCAGAAAGACACGCCATCTTACAATGGAATGGCAGTTCATGGTCGGTAGAAGATTTGCGGTCAGTGAACAAGACATTCTTGCAGGGGCAAGAAGTCTTGACGCCTCTGTCAATCCAGAAAGGCGATATCCTTCGCATCGGCAAGTTTGAGCTAATGTTGTGCCAATAGCGTCGGTACAACCCGTTGCACTACCAAACAGTGCTACGGAGAATTGGAGATCGATGACATTGTGGTTCTAAAAAACGAAGCCAGCATCGATATTATCACAAGGAGCTTTCTTACCATGCGTGTACGGATTGCTACACTAGTAGATCCCGGCATAAATAAGGTACCCTATTTTTACCATGATGTACACGAGTAACGTGCCTGATTAACTGCCGTGGTATCTACGCCCAACTGTACTAGACGACGCCCCTAGCCTGGCGCGCGTCATTGTCGATACAGAGCGCGCTGCCCACCGCGGTCAAATCCCCGATGAGGTACTGTTTAAGCCAGCACTGGCAGAAGCGTATGCCGAATCTGAGCGCAACTGGCGACGTTCGTTACAGGGGATCGCCGATGGTGGTAACCCGCAGGCACGCATCTTTGTCGCCGAAGACGAGAGCGGCGCGGTCGTCGGTCTGGCGATGGGTGGCCCGCCCAAACAAGAACTTCTGCCCAACAGCGGCGAGGTCTATGTCCTCTGCGTGCTACAAAATCAGCAAGGGTGCGGGCATGGTCGTCGTCTTGTCCAAGCCGTAGTAGATCACTTGGTACAAATGGGGATGTCGGCGTTATTGATCGGCTGTTTGGCGAGCAATACACCTTCGCGCCGCTTCTACGAAGCACTCGGCGGACAGGTTGTTGCCGAGCGTGCGTTCGATCACGATGGGGTTTTGTTGCCCGAAGTTGTCTATGGTTGGGCGGATTTGCAGATGTTGCGAAAGGGAGGAAAGAGCGCGTGACAAACTATCACTTCTGGCGCGGCAACCTTGTTCGCCTGCGCGCTATCGAGCAGAAAGACCTGGAAGCCGCCGCCCAAGACTTCGGTGAGTACGACACGGATGCCGAAAGCTATAACAGCGAGATCTCGTTTCCTGGTCACCGCGAGGAAGATCGGGCGAACATGGAGAAACTCCGCCAACGGGAACCGGGCAATGACTCGTTTTACTGGATTATCGAAAATCACGATGGAGAGAAGGTTGGCGAGATCAGTACTTTTGATTGCGAGCGGCGGGTTGGGGTCTTCAAGTATGCCATTCTGATTTACCGCCCCTACTGGCGCCGTGGCTATGCGACCGAGGCGATTAGGATTGTGCTGCGTTTTTATTTCCGCGAGTTGGGCTACCAAAAGCTAACAGCAATCGTTTACAGTTTTAATGAACGTTCGCTACACATGCACGAAAAGCTGGGCTTTGTCTTCGAGGGGCGGCTGCGCCGTACGGTATACACCAATGGTCGCCATTATGACACAATCTACTTTGGCATGACCAAAGAGGAGTTTGATCTGCTTGATCCGGTAGCGGAGTTGTGGGAAGATCAGCAGTATATAACCGGTTACAACATGAAGAAGCATGGGTAGATTTCGGAGGAGAAACGGTGATGTTTGATCTGCGCCCCCACAACCGCACTGCGATGAACCCGCAGCCGATCGCTTACAACGGTTTTGTCATTCGCCCACCGACGCGTGCGGATCTGCCGGGGATCGTGGCGATGCTGGGTGCAGCGGCGACAGCCACGCACGGGCAATCGGAATTCACGTTGGAAGCCTATACGGCTGAGTGGGAAGCGCCAGGCTTTGACCCAAGCCGCGATAGCCGTGTCGTGGTCACAGACGACGGTCAGATCGTGGCGGGCGTTGATCTGATCAGCCCCCCGCCCCATGTGCGCAATTTTCTCTACGTGAGCGTACACCCTGCCTATTGTGGGCGCGGTCTCGGTAGCTACCTCACGCAATGGGGAGAAACGTGTATGCGCGCACGGTTGCATGAAGCACCCGCTAGCACACGTGTGAGCTTGCTCAGCAACAGTATCAGCACGCACCAAACCGCCTTCGACCTGTTGCGCGAGCATGGTTATCTGCGCGTACGTGGCTTCTACAACATGAAGATCGAGCTGGCCAGTCCACCGCCACCGCCGGTCTGGCCACCGGATATGCACGTCCGCACGTTACAGCCGGGTGAGGAAACCGCCCTGTATGCCGCGGATCAAGATGCCTTCCAAGATCATTGGGGCCATGTTGCCAGCGCAACAGAAACGAATTTCGCCCATTGGTGGCAGACCTTACAAAGCAAACCCTACTATGATCCGAGCTTGATTTTTTGTGCAATGGCTGGGCCCCAACTCGCCGGTTTTGCCATCTGCTTTCCCAAGGACGACGAATTTCCTGGCATGGGCTGGATCGATCGCCTGGGCGTGCGGCGGTCTTGGCGAAGACAAGGGTTGGGGCTGGCGTTACTGCGCCACTGCTTTGGCGAGTTCTATCGCCGGGGCAGTACGCAAGCCGCTCTTGGGGTCGATGCCGCTAGCCTGACCGGGGCGACGCAGCTCTATGAGCAGGCCGGCATGCACATCTTTCGCCAAATCGATGCCTATGAAAAAGAGTTGCGGCCCGGTCGCGATCTGACTACACAAGCATTTGAGACAGACAACGGATAATCCAGCGGTTACCCTACAAGTACAACATTGGTGTTTTACCATTCATCACGACACTATGCGTGATAGTTTCGTCGCGATCTCGTCGCAGCCGCTTGCTATGCTTACCCTATAACGACGAAGCGATGTCCATTATAGCCCATTCGTACATCGTTGTGGAGAGGGCAAAATTCGCAACATGCCTACCCAACCACAGGTGCATTTCAATTTTTGGGAAGTGTGCCGGGGATGAGCGACAACCACACCGGTTTGACAAACTGTACCCCACTCGTCCCCGGCACACGTTGCGCGCGCGTTCTAAAATTTACCCTCAACTTGAAATGCACCCACAAACCACCCTATTACCGAAGCTATCTGTTGACCGTCTGGCAAGAATAGAGGCGTGGCCCGCTGGCGCGGGCACCTGGCGTTTTCGTCTGGAAGATCCGCGCAGCGGTCGGCAGCAGGCGTTTGCCGACGCGGTCTCCTGGATGACCGCACTGCAAGCCATCACCGTCGATCCTGATGAAGCAGCAAAGCAGGACGGAAACGCGGCGTGAAGTAGCTACTACGTTTCTCTTACGCGCGTTTTGTAGGATTGTCGTATGCAAGGCTAATTATACCGATGCAGTCGATCTAGCATTTTTGAATAGTTCAGGAGCAGCATGAACCCAAATTTTGAGCAAAAGCTCGACACCTACATCCACGAGCACATGCAGCGCAAGCTGATTCCCGGCCTATCGTTGGCCGTGATTGCGGCAGGCGCCACCGTCATTGAGAAGAGCTATGGCTTGGCGAATGTCGAACTAAGCGTGCCGACCACCGCCGACACCGTCTATGAAATCGCGTCGATGACCAAAGGCTTTACCGCCGCCGCCATCATGCTGCTGGTAGAGGCAGGCAAACTCAGCCTAGACGAATCGCTGGCCCGCTTCCGTCCTGGTCTACCGGATGCTTGGCAAGCGGTGACGGTGCGCCGGCTGCTCACGCACACATCGGGCATCCCACAATGGGAAATGGCCTGGGATAACGAGGATCTGACGATTGAGGAGATCGACCAAGGTGCCTTTGGGCGACCCTTCCGCTTTGCCCCCGGCACAGCATTCGAGTACGTCGACACCAACTACAACATCCTGGGCATGATCATTCACCAGTTGACCGGCGCACCCTACGATGCGTTTCTGCAAGAGTGCATCTTCCAACCGCTGGGCATGCGCGCCACCCGCCACAACGATGTGCGCGCCATCGTCCCCAACCGCGCCGATGGCTATGACCGGGAGGAGGGCAGCGTGTATAAGCCCTTTCGCATTCAGTGGAACAACATCAACCGCTCGCCCAGTGTGCCCGCCAACGCCGCCAATGGTGGTTTGCTCTCCAGCCTGTGTGACCTGATCAAGTGGGATGCAGCACTAACCCGTGGGCAAAGCTTGTCCCAAACCCAGCAGGATGAGATTTGGTCGCCGCTTCTGCTCAACAATGGTTTACCTGTACCTTATGAACATGACTGGCACGTACAGAATTTTCGCGGACACCGGCTGATTGAATTTGGTGGTGGCAATATGGGCTTTACCACCTGTATGACACGCTTTGTTGCCGAGCGGCTGACCGTGATCATCCTCACCAACCAGGACTCGAAACCGTGGGATATGTGCAAGGATGTGGTCGGGTTGGTCGATCCAGCGTTTGGTCACTGACGCAGCCGTGTACTTGTCAGCTTATCAAGCCAACGTGGGTCGGTATTCTGGATTTCGAGGCCCGTTTTCCCAGCGCCATCGAACGTACCATGGCTGGCGGCTAAATGGGGGCAGATTACGCCACAGGATCGAGCCTGGACCTGGCAGACAATAGGGTAAATAAATAGGAAAAGCGAATGTCAATCCACAAAACAATGGAGCAGCAATTATAAATTCGAGATAGGAATCAAGAATACAGACTGAAAGGCGAACATTCAGAGAAAAAAGAAGCAGGAGGCAAAGAATGTTCGAAACGATAATCGCAGCAATGAAAAGCAA
>DAOTTR010000634.1:0-6038 GCA_034437715.1 Caldilineaceae bacterium | reverse complement strand
GTCGGGGACGCACTCGACAGTCACCGCCCAAAAACCTGCTGGATCGACTGCAAACCCACAAAGTGGGCACCTTAGCTTTTATGCACGATTTTTCGATCCCCTTTGACAACAATCTCGCCGAACGCGATATCCGCATGATCAAGCTTAAACAGAAGGTCTCTGGTGCTTTCCGTACCATGGAGGGCGCTTCCACTTTCTGTGACATTCGTAGCTATATCGCGACGGCTCGCAAGCAGGGGCATAATGTCATCAAAGTCCTTTTCGGTGCTTTGACTGGCTCTCCCTTTCTCCCTGCCTCTGACTCAACCCTCTAAATAGTAACAGGCTGGGAATATCTGGCACAATTACATCAAAATGCCGATGGCCGCTACGCCAACCAAGCGCCCGGTGTATGCCGACGGGTACGCGATGGCGAATATCCGATTGGCATCACCTATGACTACCGCGCCTATTTCCCCGACGACGACGCAATGAGCATTGTCATTCCCCAAGAAGGCACTGGCTGGGATCTAGAAGTGAATGCCTTGGTACGCAAGGAGCATATCAAACCCGCCGCCAAAGCCTTTTTGGATTGGGCAATCAGCAATAGCGCCATGGAACAATATGCGCGCGATCGCGTAATTACCGCTGCAATCACAGAAAAAGATTTTATTGATGCCCTGTCGGCCGAAGCGATTCGCAGCCTACTATATGATCTAGACATCCCCTGGATCGCAGCCAACCGCGAACGTATCCAAGGCGAGTGGATGAATCTCTATGGGGCAAATCTTGAATTGATTAATACAACCAATTAACTTGGTTTTGTGTCGTAGGGACGCGTTCCGCTACCAACCTTGGTCGATGCAGAAATTTTAGGGGGAATGGAATGAAGCAGGTTACGTCACCTTTTGTCCATGGGTAAGCTGTTGGCGGATCCAGGGGTTGAGCAAGCGATCGCCCGTTTTTTCCATCCAATCCAACACGCGCCAGCGCAAACGCGTGGCCTCTGCCCCATAGGTTGGGTCGGCGGCCAGGTTGATTAGTTCGCCTGGATCGGTGCGCAGATCATACAATTCATCCTCTGCCGTGGCATTCCAAATATACTTCCAGCGCCGATCACGCACCATGCGCTGGCTGTAGAGACCCATTTGGTTGCCATGATAGGTGGTGAAGATGTCTGGGCGTGCGCCAGCCGAGGCTGGGCCTTCGAGCAGGGCGAGGACACTTTGTCCAGCAAAGGTGGCGGGTGGCACGACGCCAGCAATATCGCAGAACGTAGTAGCCAGGTCAATGGCCGAGGTCACAAAAGCATCACAGCGGTGCGCCGCTGGCACATGCCCCGGCCAGCGCACGATCAGGGGCACGCGCACCAGTTCATCGTACATGACAAAGTGTTTATCGATCATACCATGCCCGCCACACAGGTCACCATGATCAGCCGTATAGATGATGACCGTATTTTCTGCTAACCCCAACTCGTCCAAAGTCGCCAACACGCGCCCCAGTTGATGGTCGAGCAAGGTGATTTCCCCCAGATAGCGCCCCACAATCGGTGCCCACTCGGCCCATGTCCAATCTTCCAGACCCCAGCTACGCCGTTGTTGCCGCTGGATAAACGGTTTACCGACTAACGGATCGGCAAAATTCGGCCAGGGCGGAATGGTGGTGGGCGGATAGAGGCTGGCATAGGGTTCCGGCACGACATTGGGCAGGTGCGGCTCGCTGGGGTCCCAACGCAAAAAGAATGGGGCAGCCTGTTGGGCCGCGTGGCGCAACAGTTGGATCGTCATATCGGCGCCCCAGGCCAGTTGTGACTGTTCGGGGGTGATATAGGGATCCGCCTCGCCGAACCAGCGATTGGTGTTGGGCTTGGGCGGCACCCCCAACGCTTGGCGCTGCTTGGCATAGTCCCGCTCGGGCACATAGACATTGAAGCCAAATTGGGTTGGTGGTTGCTGCGCGTCTACACCCCATTTCCCCACACAGCCCAGAAAGTAGCCAGCATCGCGCAATAATCGGCTAAAGGTGGGGATTGTCGGGTTGAGCGAGCGACCGGCCTCGGCATCGGGGTTGGTGATCAGGCCATGTTGCATGGGCCATTGCCCCGTAAGCAACGAAGCGCGCGCCGGGGTACAGAGCGGAATGGGTGTAAAGGCATGGGTAAAGTTTGTCCCCTCGGCGCTCAGGCGGTCGAGGTTGGGCGTTTGGATGAAGGGGTGACCATTCGCGCCAATGCAATCGGCGCGATGTTGATCGGCTTGAATGAGCAAAATGTTCGGTGTCGGCATAATGATCAGTATACCTTGACCGGCAAAAACCGAAAAACCGCTTATGCGGCCAGCGGTAATTGAAGCACAAAGCGGCTGCCTATGCCGGTTTCGCTGGTCACAGCTACCTGGCCACCGTGCGCTTTGACAATACTTTGCACAATTGCCAGCCCCAACCCACTGCCGGTTTCGCCATCGGTTGGCGCGCCCTGCAAGCCCCGATAGAAGCGATCAAAGATGTAGGGCAGATCGGCGGGTGCAATCCCCGGCCCACTATCCTGCACCCAAAGTTCGGCCCAATCGGCTTGCCTGCGGATGCCCACGCGCACCGTACCGCCGGTCGGCGTGAATTTCAGGGCATTATCGATCAGGTTGGTCAGCGCCATTTCTAGATAGAGGGGATTGCAGAGCATGGCGATCGGCACGGGCGTAGGTTCAGCCGTGAGCGCAACCCCTTTTGCCTGTGCATGGGCGGCCAATGGATCAATCGCTGCCGTCAACAGATCGCGCAGATCAATCTGCTCGGTTTTCAGATTGGTCAAGCCCGCGTCCAACCGTGAGAGGTTTAAGAGCACGCTGGTAATCCGTTCCAAACGGTCGATCTGTTTCTGGCTCTCCTGCAAAAACTCGGTGCGCGCAGCGACCACATCACCGGCTGGCCCCAGCAATAGTTCACCAAAAGTCTTTAGCGCGGTGATCGGCGTACGTAGTTCGTGCGAGGCATCGGCCACAAAGCGACGCAAGGCGTCGCGTTCGGCGGCCAATTCGCTAAAGCTGCTCTCCAAGCGCGCCGCCATGGTATTAAATTGGGTCGCCAAGCGGCCAATTTCGTCCTGAGTGTGAACCGTGGCGCGGGTAGAGAGCGCGCCGCTGTGCATTTGATCAGTGGCCTGGATCAGATCGTCCAGCGGCGCGGTTAGGCTGCGACTCATCCAGAGGGCAACCAGGGTAGCTAATGCCGAAACACCTAGCCCTGCCATCAAAAAGGATCGACGAATCAAGGCAAGCGCGCCCACGCCAAAGTCAGGCCGGCTACTCAATTCGACATAGCCCACCACCGCCCCGTCCTCTTCCACGGCTTGTACAACCCGTTGCGGCTCGAAGAGTAGACGCCCTAAAAACGCACGCAAGTTAAATCTGCGCTGGACGATGGCTTCTGCCATGCCTGGTGTTACAGAAGAGCTGGATGTTGTGGAAGAGATGGCGATGGCCGATGGAAAAGCGGCCTGGGACTGAAACAATTGAATATTGGGTTCCATCACCGGCGCGGGCATTGCCTGGAAACCAGGCACCGCCTTCACCGAATCGGTGACAGTCCCCGCAACATTGGGCAGAATTTGCACAAAAAAGCTGGGGCGCGCTAGGCCCTCGGTCAATTCACCAGCAATCTGGAGTGTCGCCGCCCGCGCGGGCAGCAGCGTCATTTGATTGAGTCGTGCAGGCTTGCCCGAATCAATCAGCAGATCTTCATTGGCGTCCAAAATGCGCACTTGCACATCATTCAGAAATGCGGTTGTGCGCACCACATCTTCTAGCGCCGGTTGCGCAATGGGCAGGCCAAGCAGCGGTTCGATCTGTTGGGCAACCACACTGGCACTGCTCATTAGATAGTGGCGTTCCTGACGCAACAGATAGCGTTCGACCAAGAATAAGGCCAGCAACGCCACTAATGTGACAGCCAAGATCGCAATCAACGTATAACTGGCTACTAAACGCCAACGAATCGAAAGAAACATACGCGCTCCTGCTAACCGATCCAATCACCCAAGCACTGCGCCATACAATAGACATTATTCGGAATAACCAGTATAGGATTGGATCTGGTTCGGAACAAGAAATTACGTGGCGTAGGGGCACGAGGTGGGCGGCAGGGAAGTTCGTTCCTCTGGGAAAGAGTTATTCCCCGCCCACCTCGTGCCCGTGATCAACTGTCTGCTATCCCATTAATAGTAGGGAATCGCCGTGTCCTCCAACTGCGCCTCTTGGCTGGATTCAGCATTGAATTCAAAGACAGTCGGCGGGATCATCGTCGCGTCAACGGACGGAGCCGAGCCGGGCAAGATGAAGCGGTGCCGCTGCAACAGATCGGGAGCAGCCATCATTCCAGAGTCGGGCATGGCAAAGTTCTGTAAGGGCACAGGTGACCCAAAGAAGCGGAAGAAGCGACGTAGACCGCGACCAAAGCCTTCTGCGCCAAAATCGAACGGAGCGGCAAAGCCGGGCTGTGCAGGCATCGCTTGCATGAACCCAGTTTCCTCATGCGCAACTGTCGTCGTGATAATCACACCCAATCGCACACCCAATTCGACGCGGCCATTCTTGCCCTCAGCGAGTGTAATGGGAATCTCCAGCGGTTCGCCAGCCCCACGAGTCACCGTCAGCACAATCTCATCACCGGGCGCCAACGCCGCCAGATAGGCACGCAAGAGACGGGGGCGAGCGACAGTTTCACCATCCAGCGCAATGAGCACATCATTCACCTGCAGGCCAGCGGCGGCGGCCACACTGTCGGTCAATACCTCTGTGACAACGACCTGGGTCGTCACGGCATCCGCCAAAGGCCCGACACCAGCGCGGTCGAGCCAGCGCAATCTTTGGGCAGGCGGCATGGCGAATACGCGGGCGGGCACATAGGGCAAGAGGCCCAGGTAGGCACGCCCGTTGCGATCACCGGTTTCAACCGTGTAGTCGAGCAGCGTGTCGCCATGTTGCACTTGGACGGTAATGGCAACGCCAGCTTCGATCTCGGCCAGCACCGCCTCGAACTCGCCGATAGAATTCAGAGCCACGCCGTTCAACGTCAGCAGCACATCACCGCGTGCTACGCCAGCGGCGGCAGCAGGTCCTTGCTCATCTACCGCCACGATAACCAAGCCGGGGAGTGGCGTCGGTTCTTCATCGGCAGCGTAGAGGGCCGTGCCCCCACCCAACAGCAGACCGATCGCCAGCGCAAAGGCTGGCAGGAGCACTCGTCGAAATTGCTTTTGCATACACAGATCCTTTCAATGCTAAGAAATCAAACGCCGCATTCCTATGCGACAGTTGCACTCTAGCAGGGCTGTGTTGCGCCAGCTTTGTGGCATTGTTAAGAGATCGCAACATTGGCTGATGATGGTGCTTATGATTGGAATTTATAGCCAACACCGCGCACCGTCAGCAGCCAACGCGGTTCGGCAGGGTCATCTTCGAGCTTTTGGCGCAGGTGACGGAGATGGGCGTCAACCGTGCGATCATTTTCAATATTGCTGCCATAGCCCCACACCGTCTCGATCAAACCATCGCGCGAGATCGGGCGATCGGGCTGGCTGATCAGGCAACGCAGCAGGCGAAATTCGATGGGCGTCAACTCGATGGGCACCCCGGCGCGCGACACCTTCATGCGTTCTAGATCGACCTGAATGGTGCCAAAAGCGAACATACGCTCGGCGACCGGCGCGGCAAACTCGCCATAGGCGCGGCGCAACAGGGCACGAATCCGCGATACCACCTCGCGCAGGCGATACGGTTTTACCACATAATCATCGGCACCCAGTTCCAGCCCCAATACTTTATCGATCTCGTCATCGCGCGCCGTCAACATGAGGATCGGCTGGCGTAACCCTTCACCCCGCAACTGGCGGCAAACATCAAAGCCGGTCATGTCGGGCAGGCGAATGTCGAGCAGGATCAGGTGTGGCTGTTGCTCGCGCGCCAGTTTGAGCGCCGCTTGCCCGGTTTCGGCCCACAGTACGGTAAAACCTTCTTGCTGTAACCCATAGCGCAAGCCATGCGCAACCGCCCGTTCATCTTCGA
>DAOTTR010000633.1:0-1738 GCA_034437715.1 Caldilineaceae bacterium | reverse complement strand
GTCTTCGCCTTTACAATTCTTTCGGCGGGTACCTTCTCCACAGAACGGGGCAAGGAAGCCATCTATGCCGGCCTGTCGAGCGTCCAGTCATCCATGGAAATCAAGGGCAGTGTGATTGCCTCGGCTGCAATAACAGGGACTGGACCTATCACGGAAGTTGTCTTTACAGTTGCCAACGCGGTCGCTGGCGAGCCGATCAATCTTGGTGTAGAAGGTGCATCGGCTGATCGGGTAGTGGTAATTGACTACCGTGACGCAGGGCAAATCGTTTCCATTACAACATGGACATTGGCCTGGCTAGGCACTGGTGGTGACGATGATGGCCTCTTGGAAGCAGGCGAGTTGGCAGAGATTACTGTTCCCCTAACAAGCCTGAGTCCTGCTCTCAGTATCAACACGGACTTCACGATTGAAATCAAGCCACCGACGGGTGCTGTGCTCAACATTCAGCGCACCACGCCAGCCTATCTTGAACTGGTGAACGACCTGCAGTAAAGTTGACGTAGGTAGACCGAGGTAGGCGAGTACAACCTACTCGCGACAAATGAAGAACGGTCTCAACTGAGCGGTTTACCTGGGCACAAAAGCGCAGGTAAATCGCTCAGTTGATTGTTGGATGCAATCGGTTGGCTACCCCCTGCCAAGAAGACTTGCCCTCTCGACCCAAACGTACGCCTGATTCGGGATACCATTTGCTGGCAACGTATGTCACAATGACCAACAATGGATTGCGAAATGATTGCGGCCACTGTCATGAAAAGTGTCATGAAAAGCACGAGGTTTGGATGAGCATCGAAAACAGAGTGGAAACACTCGAACATGAACTGAAAATTCTCAAGAATGAAATTGAGAGCACGCTGTTAGAGATTCAGAATCAAGTTTTAGTTCATTACTACCCAGCCTTTCGAGCCGAAGAGACGATTACATCCAGAGTTCAATTGCCCTTTGTCGAAGTGCCGGCTTCTAGAAAAAGCCAGACCGCGCAAGGCCAGGAAAATGCGAGCAGCCGCGCCGGGATGGCGGTAGAAGCTGTCCAGCCCAAAACGCAGGAAGTCTCACTCGACGTGCTCAATGGCAAGCCGCATAAAATGTCGCGGCTGTTGCAACAGCCGCCCACGCGTTTCAAGCGGCAAGTGGTTGCCTTCGACGACGATGCAGAAGACGAGGAAGAGGATGATAGCGTCACTACGCCGCCAGAGATCAATCCACGAGCCCTGACACGCCTAGCCCGGTGGGTCAACGATAGTGTTGCGAAAATTGGCAAAACCCGCACCCAGGAGATGATCGAGGCCTCGGCTGGTGTGATGCATGGTACGCCAGCGATCTCGGATGCGCTTCGCCAATTGCTAGACTTGAGCGATGAAGAGGAACCACCCGAACCGGTCAATACCAAGGAAATTATGGATGTGCTTTTGAAACTCAACAAAACGGTAGACTATGTTGCCAGTGTGATCGCTGCTTAATGATGCCGACAACCGTTGCTGAACGCACAAGCGCGGGTTGGCTATCACGCCATCCCTTTACCTGCGCCACCTTTCCCCTGTACGCCGCTTGCTATACGGATTCTTTGCCGGATTCGTAAAACTATTTAGGTTACCCCTCCCAACCTCCCCCAACCTGGGCTTACCTTTACCCACAAGTCGAAAAAGTGGAGTAAAAGTAAGGAACGAGGGGCTGAATGAAGGGGAGCAAGTCATGAAAATTGTCGACAATGCCCGTCCGCTCCCAAATGCAACTG